>DATJPE010000035.1 GCA_035506535.1 Actinomycetes bacterium
TGCGGCCCGGCCAGGCTGTGGGCTAGGTGGCCGGCGGATCGCTCTCGAAGTGCCTGCCGCTATCGGGCGGTTCGACCGGTGGGCCCGGAGTGACGCTCGCCGGGCTGTAGGGCCGACCAGTTCGGAAGAGGGTCAGCCGGATAGCGATTCGGACCAGCCCGACGATCGGGTCGGAGGAACGGATGGCAACGCGATCCACGTGAGATCCAGAGGGATTGCTTCCAGTCCATCAGTTCTGGGCGGCCGGTCGCTCGCCGGATGGCCGCGCAACTCGCTGAATGGCCATGTAAACCTCCATCCGCTCGCGGCCCTCTTGGAAGCGTTCTCGCATGAGGTGTGTGTAGATCTCGGCAGTCAGCGTCGGGCTCTTGTGCCCCAGGCGCTGCTGGACCTCGAAGATCGTCAGCCCGGCGTCGAACATGAGCGAGGCGGCCGTGTGTCGCAGTGTCAGCCAGGTGATCCTGCGTCCCTGGGGTCCGGCGCGCTTGACCGCCTTTGCGAGGACGTCACGCGAGAAGGTGCCGCGCAGGATGTGTGTGCCCCGGTTGCTCGTGAAGAGAAAGTCCTCTCTGTCGGCGCCTGCGCAGTACAGCCGCTGGTGCCGGATGAGGCGGTCCATGACCTCCGAGGGCACGGGTACCGTCCGGGAGTCTTCCGTCTTCGACAGGGCCTCGACATAGGTGTGCGAGCCGTTCTGATTGACGACCACGCGCCCCAGCGTGAGCTCCTTGCGCAGCGGGTTCACGTCGCATATGCGAAGGCCTATGGCTTCGTTCCATCTCGGTCCGAGCCAGGCGCCCATGAAGATGAGCGCCTCGTAGCGGCCGTTCGTCCGCAGGGCGGCGTAGCGAGGGTCCGGGTCGACGAGCGCGGCCACCAGGCGGTCGACCTCTTGGGCGGTCAGGACGTCGTCGAAGCTCTTGCGCAGACTTGGAAGCTTGGGGAGGCCGATGTCGATACAAGGATCGTCGATCACGCGATCCTTTACGGCCCGCCGAAGCGGGCCGCGGAGCAGTCCGTAGCACGCGCGCACTGACTGCGGTCCCATGGAGCGCGACAACGCGGCGACCCAGTCGTCGATGTCCGACGGCTTGATGTCGCAGATCGGCCACTGACCCCAGTACGGGATCACGTGCTTGGCTGCGCGTTGGTCGTCAGTGAAGCGCCGGCTCCTGCTGATCTGGCGAGCGGCCGCCCACGGGAGGTAGTAGTCGGCGAAGGCGACCTCTCGCCTCTCGCGCGGGACGTATCGGCCCCGTCGAAGCTCCAGCTCGACCTCGGCCTTGCGATCGAGCGCCGCCTCGGGTGGCGTCCTCGCCGTTCCCCCTTGGAAGCGCTCGGTCCGCTGACGTCCGCTGCGCTCGCGGTAGCGCAGGTCCCAGCCGCCCGCCCGCCGCCGAAGGCTCGCCACATGCCCTCCAAGATGATCTTGACCACACTTTGACCACAGCCGAAGCGATACTGGCCAGTAACCAACAACACCGACCAACACGAATAACCGCAGGTCAGAGGCCATTTTGTCACACATCGAGGACGGCGACGAGAGGGCTCAGAATGCACTCTCAAGGCGGTAGCGCGGGTTCGAATCCCGTCGGGGCTACCACTGTCGCGCCGGTCCGGACGGCGCGCCCAGCGGGTCATCGACCGGGTCAGCGACTTCTCAGGGCACGTGACCGGTCACCCCGACACCTCGGCCGTCCAGAGCACCAGTCGTGTGCGGTCCGCGCGGAAGAGGTCCCGGGCGAACTCCACCGGCGTCCCGGTCGCGTCGAGCGCGACCCGGGTCACGAGCATGAGCGGGGCTCCCGGCGGTGTGCCGAGCAGCGCGCAGTCGGCGTCGCCGGCGATGACCGGTTCGAGCGTCTCGCGCAGGCGGACAGGGTGACGGCCCCAGTCCGATGCGAGCAACGCGTAGAGCGAGCCCTCGAGGTCGCGGTCGAGGAGGTCCGGGAACAGCCGGCCGGGGAACCAGGACTCCTCGAGGGCAACGGGCTCCCCGTCCGCGGAACGCACCCGGCGTACGCGCAGGGTCGAGGTGCCGGTGGACAGACCCAGGGCCTGGGCGACCTCACGCGGCGCGCGTACCCGCTCCGCCGCCAGGACCCGGGCACCGGGCGCCATGCCGCTGCGGCGCATCTGCTCGCTGAACCCGGTCACCGACGCGAGGTCGCACTCGACGACCCGGGGCGACCCGACGTAGGTGCCTCCCGCGCGGCCGAGCCGGCGGACGACCAGCCCCCTGCCCTCGAGGGAGGCCAGCGCCTGGCGCAGCGTCATCCGCGACACGCCCAGGTGCGCAGCAAGCTCTCGTTCCGGCGGCAGCCGGTCGCCGGACCGGAACGCGCCGGTCGCGAAGGCGTCGTGGAACCAGCGCTCGATCTGCTCGTGCACGGGCGCCCCGTCGCGGCTGTCGAACCGGGGCGGTGTCACCGTGCGCTGCGCCGAGCTCATTGGGTCTAGACCGTAGTGGGACTCCCCGCTACCTTGCGACCCATGGCAGCGCTGCCGCTCGACGCGGTCCTCGACCGCGTCGACGTGCTGTCCGGCCGCCCCCGCACGATCAGCGACCTCGGAGGGGGACTGACCAACACCAACCTGCGGGTCACGACGGATGACGGTGACTACGTCGTGCGGCTGTCCGCCAACACGACCGGCCTGCTCGGCATCGACCGTGACGCCGAGTACGCCAACTCGGTGCGGGCCCACGCCGCCGGCGTCGGGGCGGAGGTCGTGGCCTACCTGCCCGAGGAGCACGTCCTCGTGATCCGCTTCCTGCCCGGCCGCACGCTGGACGCCGCCGACGTCGCGCCGCGCACCGCTCGTATCGCCGCGGCGCTGCGCGCGTTGCACGCGGGGCCGTCCTTCGTGTCGGACTTCGACATGCGGACCATCCGTCGCCGCTACCTCGACGTGGTCCTGGCCGAGGGGTTCCCGATCCCGGCGGACTACCTGGACCTCGCCCCGGCGTACGAGCGTCTCGAGGACGCCCTCGCGCTGGAGCCGGAGTCGTTCGTCCCGTGCAACAACGACCTGCTCGCCGCCAACTTCATCGACGACGGCGAGCGGATCTGGATCATCGACTACGAGTACGCCGGGCAGAACGAGCCCTCCTTCGAGCTCGGCAACCTGGCGAGCGAGAACGGACTCGACGAGGCGCAGACGGCTGCGCTCGTCACGGCCTACTGGGGTGCCCCCGACGACCGGAAGGTGGCACGGGCCCTCGCCTGGGCCCTCCTCGCGCGCTACGGGTGGACGCTGTGGGCGGCCATCCAGACCGCCGTCTCGGAGATCGACTTCGACTTCGCGTCCTGGGGCATGGAGAAGTACGCCGTCGCACGCGAGGCCGGGCTCGACGGCACGCTGGACACCCTGCGGGTCCGGCTCGGAGCCCCCCGATGAGCAGCGACCTGCCCCAGCGGGCCCGCATCGTCGTCGTTGGCGGCGGTGTGGGCGGAGCGAGCATCGCCTACCACCTCGCCCAGCGCGGGGAGACCGACGTCCTCGTGCTCGAGCGCTCCGAGCTCACGTCCGGCTCCACGTTCCACTCCGCGGGCCTCGTGGGCCAGCTGCGCGGCTCTGTCGTGCTGACCCGGATGATGATGGACAGCGCCGAGCTCTACCGAAAGCTCGCCGGGGATCCCGACACCGACCCCGGCTGGATCGAGTGCGGCGGGATCCGGCTCGCCTGCAGCCCGGAGCGCATGGAGGAGCTGGAGCGTCAGGTCGGCTGGGCGGAGTCCTTCGGGCTGCCGCTGCAGCGCATCACCGCCGCCGAGGCCGAGGCCCTCTTCCCCCCGATGTCCACCGAGCGCGTCCTCGGTGCCACCTACCTCGCGACGGACGGCTACCTTGACCCGTCACGGCTCACCTACGTCCTCGCGGCCGAGGCCCGCCGGGCCGGCGTACGCATCGCGGAGCGCACGCGACTGCTCGGCATCGACGTCGTCCGCGGTGCCGTTCGGGGGGTGCGCACCGACAGGGGAGACGTGGAGTGCGAGCTCGTCGTCGATGCAGCCGGGATGTACGCGGCCGAGGTCGCCCGCCTGGTCGGCGTGCGCGTCCCCATCGTCCCGATGAGTCATCAGTACGTCGTCACGATGCCCTTCCGCGACCTGGAGCCGGGCGCACCGCGTCTCCCGACCCTGCGCGACCCTGACCTATTGGTGTACTTCCGTGAGGAGGGCGCCGGGCTGGTCATGGGCGGCTACGAGCGCGACCCCAGCCCGTTCGCCCTCGGCTCCGACGGCTTCGACGCGGTGCCGGCCGACTTCAACGGCCGGCTGCTCGCCGAAGACTGGCCTCGGCTGGAGGAGATCACCACGAACTCGGTGGTGCGGGTGCCGGCGATGGCCGACGTCGAGCTGCGTCAGGTCGTCAACGGCCCGGAGGGGTTCACCCCCGACAACGAGTTCTGTCTCGGGCCGAGCGAGGTGACGGGCTTCTGGGTCGCGGCCGGCTTCTGCGCCCATGGCATCGCCGGCGCCGGCGGGATGGGCAAGGTCATGGCCGACTGGCTGGTCGACGGCGACCCGGGGATGGATCTCTGGGAGATGGACGTGCGCCGCTTCGGGGCGCACTACGGCTCGCCGACGTACACGCTGGCCCGCGTCCTGGAGAACTACTCGACCTACTACGACATCCGCTACCCGGGTCAGGAACGTACCTCCGGACGGCCCCTTCGGATGTCCCCCGCCTATCCGTGGCACGAGGCGCACGGCGCGGTCTTCGGCGAGAAGGGCGGCTGGGAGCGGGTCAACTACTACGCCCCCCACGAGCGTCTCGGGGACGCCGGGCGCCGACCGCTGGGCTGGGCCGGTCACCTGTGGTCGCCGGCGATCGAGGCGGAGCATCGGGCGACTCGCGAGCACGTGGGGCTGTTCGACGAGACGTCGTTCGCGAAGATCGAGGTGTCCGGTCCGGACGCCGCGACGCTGCTCGAACGACTCTGCGATAACCGGGTGGCGGGCGCGGTCGGCCGTGTGACGTACACGCAGATGCTGAACCGGCGCGGTGGGGTGGAGTGCGACTTCACCGTGGCCCGACTGGGGGAGCAGGTCTTCCACATCGTCACGGGCACCGCCTTCGGCGGCCACGACCTGTCGTGGATCCGCCGGCACGCAGTCGGGGACGTCACCGTGCGCGACGTCACCTCGGCCTGGGCCTGCTACGGGATCTGGGGCCCGATGGCTCGCGACGTGCTCCAGCCACTCACTCCCCAGAGCCTGGACAACGAGGCCTTCCCCTACATGTCCGCGCGGCTGACCACGGTCGGGGGTGCGCCGGCGCGACTGCTTCGGGTCACCTTCGTCGGCGAGCTCGGCTGGGAGGTGTACGTCCCCATGGAGCACGGCGCCGCGGTCTGGCGGCTGCTCGCCGATGCCACCGACGCGGCCGGCGGCATGCCCTGCGGCTATAAGGCCATCGACTCGTTGCGCGCCGAGAAGGGGTACCGGTACTGGGGCAGCGACGTGACCGGCGACGAGACGCCGTACGAGGCCGGACTCGGCTTCTGCGTGCGCGCCGACAAGTCCTTCGTGGGCTCCGACACCCTCGACCCGGAGCCGTTGCGGCGATTGGTCTGCTTGACCCTCGACGACCCGCAGCGAGCCGTCCTCGGCAACGAGCCGGTCCGTGTCGAGGGGCGCACTGTTGGGAGGGTCACCAGCGGAGCCATCGGCCATACCGTGGACGCCTCGATCGCCTTCGCCTATCTCCCTCGGTCCGCGACCGTCCCCGGCACCCGCACCGAGGTGCTGGTGTTCGGCGAGTGGGTCGGCGCGACGGTGCGCCAGGAGCCCTTGTACGACCCGTCCGGCGAGAGGGTTCGCTCATGAGGGAGTCGACGATCTCCTCCGATCGAGCCCTGGGACACGACGAATTCCGTAGCCTCGTTGCGCCGTTCGCGTCACCCACGCAGCGGATCATGAGGCCCGTGACGACCCGGAAGGCGACGTGATGAGCATGTCGACGGCCACCCTCGACCTCGAAGGGCTGCGAACGCGCGTCGACCGCGGGGAGATCCACACCGTGGTGCTCGCGATCGTGGACATGCAGGGCCGCCTGCAGGGCAAGCGCCTGCATGCCGCCTACTTCCTCGAGGACGTCGTCGCGCACGGCACGGAGGGGTGCAACTACCTGCTCGCCGTGGACGTGGACATGAACACGGTGGACGGGTACCGGATGTCCTCGTGGGACAAGGGCTACGGGGACTTCGTCATGCATCCGGACTTCAGCACGCTGCGGGTGCTGCCCTGGCACGAGGGCACCGCCTTCCTCTTCGCCGACCTGTCCTGGGAGGACGGCAGCGACGTCCTCGCCTCGCCGCGGCAGATCCTTCGCCGGCAGACCGCCCGACTCGCCGAGCAGGGCATGGTCGCCCTCGTGGGGACCGAGCTGGAGTTCATCGTCTTCGACGACACCTACGAGTCGTTGTGGGCGACCGGCTATCGCGACCCGCACCCGTCCAACCTCTACAACGTCGACTACTCGATCCTGGGCACGTCGCGCATCGAGCCCTTGCTGCGTCGCATCCGGCTCGGCATGTCCGGTGCCGGCATGCAGGTCGAGTCGGCCAAGGGCGAGTGCAACCTGGGCCAGCACGAGATCGCCTTCAAGTACGCCGAGGCGCTGCGAACCTGCGACAACCACTCGCTGTACAAGACCGGGTCGAAGGAGATCGCCGCCCAGGAGGGCCAGGCAATCACCTTCATGGCGAAGTTCAACGAGCGCGAGGGCAACTCCTGCCACATCCATCTCTCGTTCCGCTCCGGCGATGGTGACCCCGTCCTCGCCGGCGAGGGCCACCACGACGAAGGGCTGTCCTCGGTCGGGAAGGCGTTCGTCGCCGGACAGCTCGCTCACCTCGAGGAGCTGACCCTCTTCCTCGCCCCCAACATCAACTCCTACAAGCGCTACGTCGAGGGATCCTTCGCCCCGACCGCGGTGAAGTGGGGCCGCGACAACCGCACCTGCGCGTTCCGCCTGGTCGGCCACGGACCGTCGCTGCGACTGGAGTGCCGGGTGCCTGGTGGCGACGTGAACCCTTACCTCGCGGTAGCGGGTCTCGTCGCCGCAGGGTTGGACGGCATCGAGCGCGACCTCGAGCTCGAGGCGCCATACTCCGGCAACGCCTACCTCGCCGGCGAGCGTCGCGTCCCCGAGTCCCTGTCAGATGCGCTCGCCCTGTGGGAGGGCAGCACGTGGGTACGCGAGGTCTTCGGCGAGGAGGTCCACGAGCACTACGCCAACATGGCGCGGGTCGAGCTCGCCGCCTTCAACCGTGCAGTCACCGACTGGGAGCGATTGCGGGGGTTCGAGCGGCTGTGACGACCACCCACGACGTGCTCAACCCGGCGACCGAGGAGGTCGTCGCCACCGTCCATCTCGCGGACGTCGAGGAGACCGACCACGCCATCGGGCGGGCGAGCCGAGCGTTCCAGACCTGGCGCGCGGTGGCACCCGCTGACCGCGGGCGCCTGCTGCGCCGCTTCGCCGAGGCGGTCGACGCCGCTCGCGAGGAGCTCGCGTGGCTCGAGGTCCGCGGCGCGGGCCACACCGTCGGCAACGCTCGCTGGGAGGCCGGCAACGTCCGCGACGTGCTCGCCTACTACAGCGCGGCGCCCGAGCGCCTGTTCGGACGCCAGATCCCGGTGGGCGGGGGGGTCGACCTGACCTTCAAGGAACCGCTCGGCGTGGTCGGCGTCATCGTGCCCTGGAACTTCCCGATGCCCATCGCGGGCTGGGGGTTCGCCCCCGCCCTGGCCGCGGGCAACACCGTGGTCCTCAAGCCCGCCGAGCTCACGCCGCTGACCGCGGTGCGACTCGGGGAGCTCGCCCTCGAGGCCGGCCTCCCGGAGGACGTCTTCACCGTGCTGCCGGGCAAGGGCTCGGTCGTCGGCGAACGCTTCGTGACGCACCCCGACGTACGCAAGATCGTCTTCACCGGGTCGACCAAGGTCGGCAAGCGCGTCATGCGCGGCTGCGCGGACCGCGTGAAGCGCGTGACGCTGGAGCTCGGCGGCAAGAGCGCCAACATCGTGTTCGCGGACGCCGACCTCGAGCGGGCGGCCGCGACCGCGCCCTCGGCGGTGTTCGACAACGCCGGGCAGGACTGCTGCGCCCGCTCACGCATCCTCGTCCAGGCATCCGTCTACGACCGCTTCCTCGAGCTGCTCGAACCCGCCGTCGCGGCCGTCCGCGTCGAGGACCCGTCCCGGGAGACCGCCGAGATGGGACCGCTGATCTCCGCCGAGCAGCGGGAGGTCGTCGCGTCGTTCGTACCGGCGCACGCCCCGGTGGCCTTTCGTGGCAGCGCCCCCGACGGTCCCGGTTTCTGGTACCCCCCGACGGTGCTGGCGCCGGTGTCCCCCGCCGACCGGGCTTACCGCGAGGAGATCTTCGGACCAGTCGTGGTGGTCCTTCCCTTCGAGGACGAGGCCGAAGCCGTGCGCCTGGCCAACGACACCGAGTACGGCCTCTCCGGATCGCTGTGGACGCGCGACCTGGGCCGGGCGCTTCGCCTGGCCAGGGCGGTCGAGACCGGGACGCTGTCGGTGAACAGCCACTCCTCGGTGCGCTACAGCACCCCCTTCGGCGGGGTGAAGCAGTCCGGTCTGGGTCGTGAGCTCGGGCCGGACGCCCTGGACGCCTTCACCGACACCAAGAACGTCTTCATCGCGACGGAGGACTGAACGCATGGACCGTCTGCAGGACCGCGTGGCCGTGGTGACCGGGGGTGGCGGCGGCATCGGCGCCGCCACCGCCCGCCGCTTCGCCAGCGAGGGCGCGAAGGTCGTCGTCGTGGACCTGGCCGACGACGCCGGGAGTGCTGTCGCGGGCGACATCGGCGGGACCTACGTCCATGCGGACGTCACCTCGGCCGAGGACGTGGAGCGGGTCTTCGCGACGGCGTACGAGACCTACGGCTCGGTCGACATCGCCTTCAACAACGCCGGCATCTCCCCACCGGACGACGACTCGATCCTGGTGACCGGACTCGACGCCTGGGAGCGGGTGATCCGGGTCAACACCACGTCGGTCTACCTGTGCTGCAAGGCGGTGCTGCCCTACATGCAGCGGCAGGGAAAGGGATCGATCATCAACACAGCCTCCTTCGTGGCCGTGATGGGCGCCGCCACCTCCCAGATCGCCTACACCGCGAGCAAGGGCGGCGTGCTGGCGATGAGCCGCGAGCTGGGGGTGCAGTTCGCCCGCGAGGGCATCAGGGTCAACGCCTTGTGCCCCGGGCCGGTCGATACCCCGCTGCTGCGGGAGCTGTTCGCCAAGGACCCCGAACGGGCCGCCCGGCGGCTCGTGCACGTCCCGATGGGGCGCTTCGCCGATGCCGAGGAGATCGCCGCCGCGGTGGCCTTCCTGGCCAGCGACGACGCCTCCTTCGTGACGGCGTCGACCTTCCTCGTCGACGGCGGCATCTCGGGGGCCTACGTCACACCGCTCTAGTCCGCACCACCATTGAATCCCAGCAGCAACGGGGACTTCCTAGGAGGGAACGTCAGTGCCAGAAGGATTCATCCTGAACGAGGACGAGCAGCGGCTCGCCGAACTCGGGTACAAGCAGGAACTCAACCGAACCTGGTCCGGGTTCTCCAACTTCGCCATCTCCTTCTCGATCATCTCCATCCTCGCCGGCTGCTTCACCACGTTCGCCGTCGGATGGAACAACGGCGGTCCTGCGGCCATCGCGATCGGCTGGCCCATCATCGCGGCCTTCATCCTGGTCATCGGGCTCTGCATGTCCGAGCTGGTCTCCGCCTTCCCGACCTCGGGGGGCATCTACTGGTGGGCGTCCAGGCTCGGGGGCGCACGAGCCGGGTTCTACACCGGCTGGCTCAACCTGATCGGGCTGCTGGCCATCGAGGCGTCCGTCGCCTATGGCGTCGCGACCTTCTTCGACCTCACCCTGGACACCTACAGCAAGTCGTGGGCAGCCCACTACTCACTGACCAGGGTCTTCGTGATCTTCATCGTCGTGCTCATCCTGGTGTCGCTGGTGAACATCTTCAGCAGTCATCTGCTGGCGATCTTCAACAACATCTCGGTGTGGTGGCACGTCCTGGGAGCTTCGGCGGTCGTCCTGATCCTCCTGTTCATCCCCAACCACCACCAGAGCGTCCACGACGTCTTCACGACCACGGTGAACAACACCGGGTTCTTCGGAGGGAGCACGTCGGGCTGGGGCTTCGTCTTCTACGTGCTGCCACTCAGCGTGATCCTCACGCAGTACACGATCACTGGGTACGACGCATCTGCCCACCTTTCCGAGGAGACGCACAGCGCCGCGGACTCTGCAGCGAAGGGCATCTGGCGGTCGATCTTCTACTCGGCGATCGGTGGCTGGATCCTGTTGCTGGCATTCCTCTTCGCCGTGCAGGACGTCGACGGCGTCACCAAGGCTGGTGGAGGCGTCGTCACGATCTTCACACAGGCCCTCAGCACCAACTGGGCGAGCACGGTTCTGGCGATCTCGACGATCGGACAGTTCTTCTGCACCGTCGCGTGCATGACCAGCTGCACGCGGATGATGTTCGCGTTCAGCCGGGACGGGGCGGTGCCGGGCCACCGGCACTGGCGCAAGCTCAACGCGGCGAAGGTGCCGTTCAACGCGGTCATCCTCACGGCCATCATCTCCGTGATCATCACCGCCCCGGCCCTGCTGAAGGTCGACATCAACGGGGCGCCCGTTCCGGTCGCCTTCTTCGCGGTCGTGACCATCGGCGTCGTCGGCCTGTACGTGGCGTTCGCGATCCCGATCTACTACCGCTGGCGCGCGGGTGACAGCTTTGTGCAAGGCTCGTGGAACTTGGGCAACAAGTGGAAGTGGATGGCGCCCATCGCCGTGGCTGAGATCCTGATCTCGAGCATCATCGCGCTTCTCCCGGGGTCTCCGGCAGCGGTGCCGTGGAACTCGTCCTTCGCCTGGCGCTACGTGAACTACACCCCGATCGTCGTCTTCGGGGTTCTCATCGCCATCACCATCTGGTGGCAGGTGTCGGCGAAGAACTGGTTCAGCGGACCCAAGTCCACGATCGACCTACCCGAAGGAGTGGTCGACGCGGAGTAGTGCTCCGTGCAACGTGTCGCCCGGCCGTCCTGCCTCTTCCCTCCTGAGGTCAGGACGGCCGGGACGCTGGCGTCCGCCGCCCCACCCCGTTCTTCTCCCAGAAGTGGGGCGGGAGCCGTCAGGACCTCCCGGGGCTACCGGGTGGCTGCGTCGACGAGCGCCTCGAACAGGCGCGGGTCGTCCCTGACCTCGGGATGCCAGAGCACCCCGAGGGCGAAGCACCGGTTCGGGTCCTCGACCGCCTCGACCGAGCCGTCGTCGGCGTGGCCGCTGATGGTCAGTCGGCCCGCATCGTCGACCCCCTGGTGGTGCGACGAGCTGACCACGACGCGGTCACCCAGAACCTGATGGAGGCGGGTGCCCGGGGTGAGGGACACGCAGTGCTCTCCGTAGGTCCCAGGAGCTGGGCGGTGCTCCTCGTGACCGACCAGGTCCGGCAGGTGCTGGTGCAGCCGTCCGCCTGAGGCGACGACCATCACTTGGAGCCCGCGGCAGATGCCCAGCGTCGGCAGATCGCGATGTGCTGAGGCCTCGGCGAGCCGGAGCTCGCTGGCGTCGCGGTCGGGGCGCAGCCCCGTCGTCTCGGGCCGGATCTCCGCGCCGTAGCGAGCTGGGTCGATGTCGGCGCCTCCCGCGAGGATCAGTCCGTCGAGCCGGTCGAGCACCTCGTCCGCGTACGCGAGGCCGGGCGGGATGAGGACCGGGAGCGCCCCGGCCCGTACGACGTGCTGCACGTAAGCGTCGGGGACGAGGACGGCGTCGACGTCCCACGGCCCCCACCGGGCGCGCTCACGATAGGCGGAGATCCCGATGACCGGCCGGCTCATGGGCGCTTCAGCGCCTCGGTCAGCTTGGCCGCGGCCGCCATCACGGCGGGCGCGTGCAGCCTGCCGGGAGTTCGCGTAAGTCGTTCGATCGGGCCGCTCACGCTGACCGCGGCGACGACCCGGCCGCCCGGGCCGCGCACCGGCGCTGACACCGACGCGACCCCGGGCTCGCGCTCGGCGACGCTCTGCGCCCATCCACGTCGCCGTACGCCCGCGAGGATGGTGGCCGTGAAGCGGGCCCCGCGCAGCCCTCGGTGCAGGCGCTCCGGCTCCTCCCAGGCGAGCAGCACCTGCGCGGCCGACCCGGCGCCCATCGAGAGCACCGATCCCACCGGCACCGTGTCGCGCAGACCGCTCAGGCGCTCGGCGGCGGCGACGCAGATCCGCTCGTCGCCCTGGCGACGGTAGAGCTGAGCGCTCTCGCCGGTGAGGTCGCGCAGGGTGGCGAGCACCGGCCCCGCCGCGGCCTGCAGACGATCCTCCCCGGCGGCGGCGGCGAGCTCGGCGAGCCGGGGACCGAGGACGAAGCGGCCTTGCAGGTCACGCCCCACCAGGCGGTGGTACTCCAGCGCGACCGCGAGCCGGTGCGCGGTGGGCCGGGCGAGCCCGGTCGCCTGCACCAGGCCGGCGAGGGTGAGCGGGCCGCTCTCGAGCGCCGACAGGACGGCCGCCGCCTTGTCCAGGACGCCGACTCCGCTAGAGTTGTCCATGGTCTGATATTGCCGTCTCGACATACGAGACGCAAGAGTCCGCGGGGAACGAGGCAGCCATGGGACGCACGCTCGCCGAGAAGGTATGGGACGCACACGTCGTACGGCACGCGGAGGGCGAGCCCGACCTGCTCTACATCGACCTCCACCTCGTGCACGAGGTGACCAGCCCGCAGGCCTTCGACGGCCTTCGCGCGGCGGGTCGGCCGGTCCGCCGCCCCGACCTCACGCTCGCGACGGAGGACCACAACGTCCCCACGGTCGACATCGACCAGCCCATCGCGGACCCGGTCTCACGGGCACAGGTGGACGCCCTGCGGGCGAACTGCGCGCAGTTCGGTGTCCCGATCTACTCGCTGGGCAGTCCCGAGCAGGGCATCGTTCATGTGGTCGGCCCGCAGCTCGGGCTGACCCAGCCGGGGATGACAGTCGTCTGCGGCGACAGCCACACCTCGACCCACGGTGCCTTCGGCGCCCTGGCCTTCGGGATCGGCACCAGCGAGGTCGAGCACGTCCTCGCCACCCAGACCCTGCCGCTGCAGCCGTTCAAGACCATGGCGGTGACCGTCCGGGGTCGACTGCCGCTCGGGGTCGCGGCCAAGGACCTGATCCTGGCCGTCATCGCTCGCATCGGCACCGGTGGCGGGCAGGGGCACGTCATCGAGTATCGGGGCGAAGCCATCCGGGCCCTGTCCATGGAGGCCCGGATGACGATCTGCAACATGTCGATCGAGGCGGGTGCACGGGCCGGGATGATCGCGCCCGACGAGACGACCTTCGCCTACCTCGAGGGCCGCCCGCATGCGCCGCACGGGGAGGACTGGGACGCGGCGCTGTCGTACTGGCGCAGCCTCGCGACCGACGCGGACGCCGACTTCGACACCGAGGTCGTCATCGACGCCGAGGAGCTCTCGCCGTTCGTCACCTGGGGTACCAACCCAGGCCAGGGGGTCCCCCTGTCCGGCAGCGTGCCCGCGCCCGATGAGTTCCACGACCCGGGGGCGCGCGCTGCCGCCGAGCGTGCCCTCGCCTACATGGACCTCACGCCGGGCACGAAGATGCGTGACATCGCGGTCGACACCGTGTTCCTCGGGTCGTGCACCAACGGCCGTCTCGAGGACCTGCGCTCGGCCGCCGAGGTGCTCCGCGGGCGGCACGTCGCCGCCGGGGTGCGGATGCTCGTCGTCCCGGGCTCGGTGCGGGTCCGCCTGGCGGCCGAGGCGGAGGGCCTGGACCGGGTCTTCACCGCGGCTGGGGCCGAGTGGCGGCAGGCGGGGTGCTCGATGTGTCTTGGCATGAACCCCGACCAGCTCGCCCCCGGTGAGCGGAGCGCGTCGACGTCGAACCGCAACTTCGAGGGGCGCCAGGGCAAGGGCGGGCGGACCCATCTCGTGTCGCCACAGGTGGCCGCGGCGACCGCCGTGGTCGGCCGGCTGGCCTCGCCTGCCGACCTGAGCTGAGGACACGGACAACACGAGACGGAAGACGAGACGGAAGACGAGGCGGACGATGGAAGCCTTCACCCAGCACACCGGCACGGCGTTGCCGCTGCGTCGCAGCGACGTCGACACCGACCAGATCATCCCGGCGGTCTACCTCAAGCGCATCACCCGTCACGGATTCGAGGACGCGTTGTTCGCGGCCTGGCGGCAGGACCCGGCCTTCGTCCTCAACGATCCCGCCTACGCGGGCGCCTCGATCCTCATCGCCGGACCCAACTTCGGGACCGGATCGTCGCGCGAGCACGCGGTGTGGGCGCTGTCCGACTACGGCTTCCGCGTCGTCCTCTCCCCACGCTTCGCGGACATCTTCCGGGGAAACTCGGGCAAGAACGGTCTGCTCACCGCTGTCCTTCCCCAGCCGGCGGTGGAGCGGCTGTGGGACCTGGTCGAGGCGGAGCCGTCCCTCCCGGTCACCGTCGACCTGCAGGCGCGAGAGGTCCGCGCCGGTGACCTGGTCAGTGCTTTCGACGTCGACGACTACACCCGTTGGCGGCTGCTCGAGGGCCTCGACGACATCGGTATCACCTTGCAGGCGGCCGACGCGATCGACGCCTTCGAGGGCCGCCGACCGGCCTTCCTGCCGACCACGCAAGGGGTCTGAGCCGTTCACAAGCCAGAAATGCTTGCGACACAACAGACTTCGTGTGCTCTTGGTCATTGCTACCGGCCCGCGATGCGTCTAACGTCCGTTGCCGAGTCGAGCGAGGGGCTCGACGACTCGAACTCCTCGAAGGGGACGTTGTGAACAAGAGCGATCTGATCGACAGTCTCGCCGACAAGCTCGGCGGACGTAAGGCCGCACAGGAGGCCGTGGACGGAGTCGTCGACACGATCACCCGCGCGGTGGCCGCCGGCGAGCGCGTCGTCATCACCGGTTTCGGCGCCTTCGAGAAGGTCGAGCGGGCGGCCCGTACCGCGCGCAACCCGCGCACCGGTGCTGTGGTCAAGGTGAAGAAGTCTTTCGCCCCCCGGTTCAAGCCGGGCGCCGAGCTGAAGGCCTACGTCTCCGGCGCCAAGAAGTTCGCCAAGGAGGCGCCGGCCAAGGCCGCCTCCGCTGCGTCGAAGGCCGCCGCCCCGGCCAAGAAGGCCACGACCCGCGCCGCATCGGCGACCAAGGCCGCCGCCAAGAAGGCGCCGGCGGCCGCGAAGAAGGCGCCGGCCAAGAAGGCCCCCGCGGCCAAGAAGGCGCCCGCCAAGAAGGCCCCCGCGGCCAAGAAGGCGCCGGCAAAGAAGGCCCCCGCCAAGAAGGCCTGACACCAGCGACGCTGACGAGGCCCCGAGCACGGCTCGGGGCCTCGTCAGCATCATGGGCCCGTGCCCTGCGCTTCCTCTGCGTGGTCGATGGCGCGCAGCACGTTCGCGGTCGCTTCGCCGACGCCGAGCCGTCGGGCGTCCGCGAGATCCACGACCGTGTCCACGTCTCGTCGCAGGCTCGGCCAGCCCCCGTCGAGCTCGACCGCACCTGAGGCCCGGTGGGCCGCCCGCGACCGGGGCCCGAACCGCGGGTCGAGGGTCGACCCCGGGCCGGCGGTCACCAGCGTCGTGCCCGTCCCCGAGGTGTCGCACACGAACGCCCGGCGGTGACCCGACGCCTCGGCGAGGGCATCGGCGAGCTCCCCGGTGCGAAGGGCTGGCAGGTCGCCGGCCAGGGCGGCGACCGCGAACCCGCGGTGGGACTCGGCGAGCAGGGACGCCGCGTGTCGAAGCGCTGGGTTGATGCCGGCCTCCGGGGCGTCGTCGATCGGAATGGCGCCGTCGCCTGCCAGCGTCGTTGCCACGTCCGGATCGCCGGTGACGACCCCGACCGCGCCCACGGTGTCGCAGGCCAGTGCGGCCGCGACCGTGTCCCTCAGGAACGCGAGCGCCAGCTCGCGGCGTCGGGTCCCCGCACCCAGCCGGGACTTCGCGTGGATGAGCCGTTTGACCGGCACGACGACCACCCACCGCACCGTGCGATCCTGCCAGTGCGTGCACCGCGCCTCGACACGGGACGGGGCCGCGGGATTGGATGACCCGCACCGTGTCGCGAGACGGGCGGGACGAGCGAGACGAGGAGGAAGCGCGTGGCACAGGCCCGGCTCGGTTTCTGGTTCCGCCTGGCCGTGGCGGTCCTCAAGCCGCTGTCGACCGCGGTGAGCCGCAGGGAGTGGCTGCATCTCGAACGGCTGCCCGCCGAGGGCGGCATCGTCGTCGCGCCCAACCACATCTCCTACTACGACCCGATCGTGGTCTCGCGCGTCCTGTGGGACGCGGGCAGAGCGCCGCGCTTTCTCGCCAAGGCGTCGATCTTCGATGTCCCCTTCGTCGGGCGCGTGCTGCGCGGTGCCGACCAGATTCCCGTCTACCGGCAGTCGGCCGAGGCGGCGACCGCGATGCGCGACGCCGTTGCCGCGGTTCGGCGAGGGGAAGCCGTCGTCGTCTATCCCGAGGGCACCCTCACCAGAGACCCTGCACTGTGGCCCATGACGGGCAAGACGGGGGCGGCCCGGATCGCCCTGGCCACCGGGTGCCCCGTGATCCCGCTCGCCCACTGGGGGGCCCAGCAGATCCTGCCGCCCTACGCCAAGCGCGTGCACATCGGCGTGTTCCACCGCAAGACGATCCGCGCCCTGGTCGGAGAACCGGTCGACCTCTCCGACCTGGCCGACCGGGAGCCCACCGTGGAGGTGCTGCGCATCGCCACCGATCGGATCACCGCGGCCCTCACCGCGGGGGTCGCCGAGCTGCGTGGCGAGCGGCCGCCGGTCTCCCCGGTCGACCGGCACCGGACCGGGCTGCCGGAGACGGGGGACGCCGGTGTCCGCTACGACCCGGACGTGGCCGGATGAGCCGCGTCGCGGTCATGGGCAGCGGCTCTTGGGGGACGGCGTTCTCCCAGGTGCTGACCGATGCGGGCAACGAGGTCGTGGTCTGGGGCAAGGACCCCGACGTTGCCGAGTCCATCAACACCAGGCACGAGAACCCCACCTATCACCCGGGGATCAGCCTGCCGGAGAGCATCCGCGCCACGCTCGACGTCGACGAGGCGCTCGGCCAGGCCGAGATCGTGGTGCTCGCGCTGCCGGCGCAGGTGGTGCGCGAGAACCTGGCCGAATGGCGCCACCGGCTCACCTGGGACTGCCTCCTGGTCAGCCTCGCCAAGGGCATCGAGCTCGGCTCGAAGCTTCGCATGAGCGAGGTCGTCGCCCAGACCGCCGGAGTGCCCGCCGAGCGGGTGGCCGTGGTGTCCGGGCCCAACCTGGCCAGGGAGATCGCGGAGCGCCAGCCGGCCGCGACGGTGGCAGCCTGCCTGAGCGAGACCAACGCCCGCCGCCTCCAGCAGGCGTGCGCCACCTCGTACTTTCGTCCCTACACCAATACCGACGTGATCGGGGTGGAGATCGGCGGGGCGGTCAAGAACGTCATCGCCCTCGCCAACGGGATGGCTTCGGGGATGGGCTTCGGTGAGAACGCCCAGGCCTCGCTCATGACTCGCGGGCTCGCGGAGATGACCCGGCTGGGCGTCGCCCTCGGCGCCAACCCGATGACCTTCCTGGGGCTGGCCGGGGTCGGCGACCTCATCGCGACCTGCCAGTCGCCGTTGTCGCGCAACCGGACGTTCGGGGAGCACCTCGGCCGAGGGCTGTCGGTCGAGGAGACCATCGCGGTCTCGAAGCAGACGTGCGAGGCGGTCAAGTCCTGCCGCCCGATCCTCGAGCTGGCCCAGGGGGCGAGCGTGGACATGCCCATCGGCGAGCAGGTCGTCGAGGTGGTGTGGAACGGCGCGGCCACCTCCACGATCGTCGAGCGGCTGATGTCGCGGGTGCCCCGCCCAGAGATCCGCACCTGAGCCCTCAGCCGGCAGCCCTACGCAGCGCCGTGTCCAGGTCGGCCCAGAGATCCTCGACGTCCTCGATGCCGACGGAGAGCCGGATCAAGGCCTCCGGTACGCCCGTCGGCTCCGCGGCCCATCGCCGGCGGCGCTCGAGTGTCGACTCCACCCCCCCGAGGCTGGTGGCGTGCACCCACAGCCGGGTGCTTGACGCGACCCGTTCGGCCACCACGGCCCCTCCGGCCACCTCCACGCCCACCAGCGAGACCGTGCCGTGCCAGTCCCGTAAGGCGACGTCGTGGCCGAGATGTCCGGCCAGGCCGGGGTGGCGTACGCGCTCGACCGCGGGGTGCCCGGCGAGGCGGTGCGCCAGCTCGACGGCGTTGGCCGAGGAGCGGTCGAGCCGCACCGCGAGGGTGCGCAGCCCGCGCAGGGCCAGCCAGGTCTCGAACGGTCCCGGGATCGCGCCGCGGTCGTGGCGGGCGGCCGACAGCCGCTGCGCGAGCTCCTCGTCGCGGGTCACCGTCGCACCGAGCAGCAGGTCGGAGTGTCCGGCGATGTACTTCGTGGCGCTGTGCACGACCAGGTCGGCACCCAGGTCGAGCGGTCGCTGGACCAGCGGGGTCACCAGGGTGGCGTCAACGGCCACCAGGGCCCCCGCCGCCCGGGCGGCCGCGCCCACGGCCGGTACGTCGGCCACGTCCAGCAGCGGGTTGGTCACCGACTCCAGCCACACCAGGTCGGTCCCGGGCACCCCGCGAAGCAGGCCCGTGAGGTCCGACGGGTCGTACCAGCGCACACGGAGCCGGCCCGAGGCGTCCAGCTGGCGCAGCAGCCCGACCGTCCCCGAGTAGGCGAGGGAGGGCGCGAGCACCACCGCCGACGGACCGACGGTCTCCAGCGCCGCCACGATCGCCGCGATCCCGCTGGCGAAGGCGACCGCCCGCCCGCCCTCGAGGGCTCCCAGCGCCTCCTCGAAGGCCGTCCAGGTCGGGTTGCCCGCTCGCGCGTAGGACAGCTCGCCCTCGGCGTGGAAGGTGGAGGACAAGGTCACGGGCGCGTTCACCGGCGCACCCGGCGCGGCGGGCGGCCGGCCCGCGGTCACCGCGAGCGTCGCGGGGGAGAGGTCCACCGGCGAAGGATAGGGTCCGTTCGCGTGGGCTCCGGCAAGCGGCGGGTGGCGGTCGTCTTCGGCGGCCGCAGCAGCGAGCACGCCATCTCGTGCGTGAGCGCCGGCAGCGTGCTGCGAGCGATCGATCGCGAGGTCTGGGAGGTCGTCCCGGTCGGCATCACCCGCGAAGGCCGCTGGGTGCTGGCGGCCGACGATCCCGACTCCCTCGCGATCCACGGGTCGACGCTGCCCGAGGTCGACGCCGGCGGCTCCGGTGTGGTGCTGGCCGGCGACCCCACCGCCCGGGACCTCGTGGTGGGCGAACCGGGGGAGACCCCGCGGATCCTCGGCGCGGTCGACGTGGTCTTCCCGCTGCTGCACGGCCCCTACGGCGAGGACGGCACGCTGCAGGGCCTGCTCGAGCTGGCGGGAGTGCCCTACGTCGGATCCGGAGTGCTCGCCTCCGCCGCCGCCATGGACAAGGCCGTGATGAAGGTCCTGCTGGCCGGCGCGGGACTGCCGGTCGGCCCGTACGTCGTCGTCCCGGCTCCGCGCCCCGCCACGAAGGACGCCGCCGAGCTGGCGCTGTCCGAGGCGCGGGAACGGCTCGCGCTGCCGGTGTACGTCAAGCCCGCCCGGGCCGGGTCGAGCGTGGGCATCACGAAGGTGACCGACTGGTCGCAGCTGGACCAGGCGATCGCCGCGGCGCGCGAGCACGACCCGAAGGTCCTCCTCGAGGAAGGGATCCTCGGGCGCGAGGTGGAGTGCGGGGTGCTGCAGGAGGAGTCCGGGGCCGTGGACGTCAGCGTCTGCGCGGAGATCCGGGTGGTCGGCGGGCAGCCCTTCTACGACTTCGCGGCGAAGTACCTCAGCGACGCCACCGAGTTCGACGTACCCGCCGACCTTCCCGAGCCGGTCAGCGAGCGCATCCGCGGGCTGGCCCGTGACGCCTTCACGGCGCTCGGCTGCGAGGGGCTGGCCCGGGTGGACTTCTTCGTGACCGCTTCCGGGGAGGTGCTCGTCAACGAGGTGAACACCATGCCGGGCTTCACGCCGGTGTCGATGTTCCCCCGGATGTGGGCGGCCAGCGGGGTCGCCTACCCCGAGCTCGTCGACCGGCTCCTGCGCGCCGCGATGGCGCGTCCGACCGGTCTGCGCTGAGGCTCAGCCGACCGGGACGGCCCTCACCGCCTCGGTGAGATCGGCGAGCGCGTCCGTCGGTGAGGTGTAGTCCTCCGGCACGTCGACCTGCACGTAGGCGACCCGCCCCGTCGTCGTGAAGCGCGTGCCGCGCGTGAGGTTCTGGGCGAACCAGTCCACCCCGTTCACGCTCAGCACCGTGCTGTCGGCCCGAAGCGCCGCCGGTCTCGGCACACCGCACCGAAGCACGATCGGCGGGTCTCCCCAGGCCGCGGTGAGCGGCGAGGGCGGCGTCACCTCCCGGCGGGAGAGCGCGTGCACCCGGTCCGGGAGGTGGGTGGCCAGGTCGGCGCAGGCCGCTGCCGGGGTGGGACCCGGCGACGGCGGGGCGACCGCCACCCGTCCCGGGCCCGCGCAACCGCCGAGGGCCAGCGCAGCCAGCAGGGCTGCGGCCGCTTGGGTGCTCAGAGGTGGACGACGGGGCAGGTCAGCGTCCTGGTGATGCCGTCGACCCCCTGCACCTTGGCCACGACCAGCTTCCCGAGCTCATCGACGCTCTCGGCTTCGGCGCGGACGATGACGTCATAGGGTCCGGTCACGTCCTCCGCGAGGGTGACCCCGGGGATGTCGGCGATCTCGCGGGCCACGCTCGCCGCCTTGCCGACCTCGGTCTGGATCAGGATGTACGCCTGCACGCTCATGGCACCTCCCAGGGGTGTGGCGGACGGGTCGCGTGTGTGCACTGCAACCTACCGCCTCCCCCGGAAAGGACGAATCGGTGGATGCGCGCCCCGAAGTTCCCAGCGTCGCGGGGGTCGGCGAGTTCGGCCTGATCACCCAGGTGACCGCGCACCTGCGCCAGGGACCCTCCGTGCTGCTCGGTCCGGGGGACGACGCGGCCGTGGTCGCCGTCCCTGACGGGCGGGTGGTGGTGACGACCGACGTCCTCGTCGAGGGGCGCCACTTCCGTCGCGACTTCTCCTCGGCGGGAGACGTCGGCCACCGGGCGGCCGCTCAGGGGCTGGCCGACGTCGCGGCGATGGGCGCCGAGGCGACCGCGTTGGTCGTCGGCCTGGCGGTCCCCGGCTCGCTCGAGGCGGCTTGGGTGCTTGAGCTCGCGGAGGGGATGGCGGCCGAGTGCGACCTCGTCGGGGCGAGCATCGTCGGCGGCGACGTGGTGGGCGCGGACACGGTGGTGGTCAGCGTGACCGCCCTCGGGGACCTCGTGGGCCGCACCCCGGTGACCCGGGCCGGTGCCCGCCCCGGCGACGTCGTGGCCGTCGCCGGCCGCCTCGGCTGGGCCGCCGGCGGCCTCGCCGTGCTGCAGCGGGGGTTTCGGATGCCGCGCGCCCTGGTGGAGGCGCACCGGCGTCCGCTGCCGCCCTACGCCGCCGGTCCGCGCGCCGCCCTCGCGGGCGCGCACGCGATGTGCGACGTGAGCGACGGCCTCCTGGCCGACCTCGGGCACGTCGCCGAGGCCTCCGGGGTCTGCGTCGACGTGGACCCGGGTCGCCTCGAGATCGCCCAGCCGCTGCGCGACGCCGGTGCGGCCCTGGGGATCGACCCGTTGGCATGGGTGCTCACCGGGGGCGACGACCACGCCCTCGTCGCGTGCTTCCCGGTGGACGAGCAGCTGCCCGAGGGTTACGCGCCGGTCGGCCGTGTCCTGGCGACGGGTGAGCCCGGCGAGGTCCTCGTCGCGGGGGCCGCGTGGACGGGCGAACGGGGGCACGCCCACTTCCGGTGAGCGGCCCGGTCAGTGCGTCAGCGGGTGACCTTGCCGGCCTTGATGCACGACGTGCACACCGAGATCCGCTTCGGCGTGCCGCCCACCCGCACGCGCAGGGACTGGATGTTGGGGTTCCAGCGCCGCCGGGTGCGCCGGTGCGAGTGGGAGATGCTGTTGCCGAAGCTCGGCCCCTTGCCGCAGATCTCGCAGGTGGCAGCCACGGTGCACAACTCCCAGTCGTCGGTGGTGGGGATGGGTCCCGCGCGATCGCGTCGAGTCTCGCCGGGCCGCCCAGGCCGGACCTTCGGCCGGTCTCGCAGGATACCCGAGCGGCGTCGGGACGGTCCAACGCGTCGGACCGCTACCCTCCGCCCCACCTGTCGCCGCCACCAGGTGCATGCTCGGGGATGGGCTGCGCGAGCGGTGCGCACGCCGGTGAGCGGATGACCAGGCGCCGGACGATCAGCGGAGGAGGCGACGCGATGACCTCGGTGTTGCCCTTCCGGGCCGCCGACGTCCGCCGCGCAGCTGAGGCTGCCCTCGCCGCCTTGGGCCGGACCCGCGCCGAGATCGACTCCCTCAACGTCTACCCGGTCCCCGATCGGGACACCGGGACCAACCTCTACCTGACGGCGGAGGCCGTGCTCGCCGCCCTCCCGGAGGGGGCCGAGACGGTCGATGCCGCGGAGGCCCTGCGGGCGGCCGTCCGCGGGGCCCTCCTCGGTGCCCGCGGCAGCTCCGGCGTGATCGTGTCCCAGCTGCTGCGCGGTGCCGTGGAGGGACTCAGCGAAGGCGGCCCGGCCGTCGAGGCGGTGCGCCGCGCCCTGCGAAGGGCATCGGACGCGGCGTGGGCGGCCGTCGCCGCCCCGGTCGAGGGCACGGTGCTGTCCGTCGCGGCCGCCGTCGCCAAGGCGGCAGAGTCGGTCCAGGCCGACGACCCCCTGCGGGTACTGGCGGAGGCGGTCCGGGAGGCGCACGAGGCACTGGCCCGCACACCGGAGCAGATGGAGCTGCTGCGGGCCGCCGGCGTCGTCGACTCCGGCGCCAGGGGCCTGGTCGTGCTGCTGGACAGCCTCCTCGAGACCGTCTCCGGCGTCGCCCCGCCGCCGGTGAGCGCCCGCGAGGAGGCCCGCCCCCCCGCGCTGCCCCGGCCCGCCCATGACCTGCTGCCCGAGGGCGGGCCGGCGTTCGAGGTCATGTACCTGCTGGAGGCCGACGACGACGCGGTGGAGGCGCTGCGCGAGCAGCTGGCCGGCCTCGGCGACTCCCTGCTGGTCGTCGGCGGCGAGGGGCTGTGGAACGTCCACATCCATGTCGACGACGTTGGCGCCGCCGTCGAGGCGGGCATCCGGGCCGGACGGCCGTACCGGATCGCCGTCACGCACTTCGGCGACCAGCGAGCCCGGGCCGCGGTGCGCCCGGCGGGCGGCCATCGCGTCGTGGCGATCTCCGCCGGTCCCGGCATGACGTCGCTGCTGGAGCGGGCCGGCGCCGTGGTCGTCCCCGCGCCGCCCGGGCGGCGCCCCTCCAGCGCGGAGATGCTCGAGGCGGTACGCCGTACCGGAGCGGCCGACGTCATCCTGCTGCCGCACCACCGCGACCTCCTGCCGGTCGCCGAGGCGGCCGCGGTCGAGGCGCGGGCGGACGGCATCCGCGTGGCCGTCGTCCCGACCACCGCGGCCGTCCAGGTGCTCTCGGCGCTCGCCGTGCACGACCCGGGACGCGCCTTCGGCGAGGACGTCGTGGCGATGACCGCCGCGGCGAGGGCGACCCGCCACGGCGGGGTGACGGTCTCGACGCGCGAGGCGCTCACCATGGCGGGGGTGTGCCGACCCGGAGACGTCCTCGGCCTGCTCGGCGGCGACATCGGCGAGGTTCGGCCCGCCGCCGACGCGACGGAGCGAGAGGAGGCGGTGGCCCTGGTGGCCCAGGACGTGCTGGACCGGCTGCTCGGCCCGGGCGGGGAGCTGGTCACCCTCGTCCTGGGGGAGGAGGCGGAGGCCTCGCTCGGGTCCCGGCTGCAGGGCTACCTCGCCGCCCGGCATCCCGAGGTCGATGTCACCGTCGTCGAGGGTGGTCAGCCGCTCTACCTGCTTCTGGTGGGCGTCGAATGAGGACCTGCGCGTGTCGATGACCGCCCCGGTGGGCCTGGACATGCCACTGCGGGAGGTCCTCGACGCACGCACCGCGAAGGCGCTCGCGGCCGGCCTCGGCCTGCACGACGTCGAGGACCTGCTGCGCCACTACCCGCGCCGCTACCAGGTCAGGGGCGAGCTCACCCCGATCCGCGAGCTGGCCGTCGGTGAGGTCGCGGCCGTCGAGGCCGAGGTCGTGTCGGCGACCAGTCGGAGGCTCGGCGACGCGCATCGCGGCCGTCGGTCGCGGACCCTGCAGCGGGTCGTCGTGACCGACGGGGTGGACACCCTCGAGCTGGTCTTCTTCAACCAGGCGTTCCGGCTCGACAAGGAGTTCCAGGCGGGTCAGCACGCGTACTTCGAGGGCAAGGTGGTCGAGCGCCTCTATCGCGGCCACCGCAGCATCCAGTTGCTGCACCCGAAGATCCTCACCCAGGCCGACGACGTGGACGGCGGGATCACGCCGGTCTACCCGGCGGTGTCCGCGATCGGCTCGGACGCGATCGGAAAGGCGGTGCAGGCCGTCCTCGACCAGCTGGGGCCGCTCGAGGACCCGCTGGGCGAGGACCTCCTCCGCACGCACGGCTTCCCGCCGCTGGGGGAGGCGTTCCGGCTGGTGCACCGTCCCCACGCGGAGGCAGACGCCGCGCGGGCCCGGCGCCGCTTCCGCTTCGAGGAGGCCTACGTCCTGCAGGTGATCCTGGCCCGGCGGCGAAGCAGCGCCCGCGGCCTGCCCGCGACGTCGCGTCGGCCCAGGCCGGGCGGGCTGCTCGACGCCTTCGACGCCCGCCTGCCCTTCGAGCTCACGAAGGGGCAGCGGGAGGTCGGCGACCTGCTGCTGCGCGAGCTCGCTGAGGAGCACCCGATGCACCGCCTGCTGCAGGGGGAGGTCGGCTCCGGCAAGACCGTGGTCGCGGTGCGCGCCATGCTGGCGGTGGTCGACGCGGGCGGGCAGGCGGTGCTGCTCGCCCCCACCGAGGTCCTCGCCCAGCAGCACGCCCGATCGGTCGCCGACCTGCTCGGCCCGCTCGCGCAGCGCGGGATGCTCGGCGGTGCCGAGAACGCGACTCGGATCGCCGTGCTCACCGGCTCGATGGGCAGCGCGGCCCGCCGGCAGGCCCTGCTCGAGGTCGCGTCCGGGGACGCCGGCATCGTCATCGGGACGCACGCCTTGCTCGAGGAGCACGTCCAGTTCTTCGACCTCGGCCTCGTGGTCGTCGACGAGCAGCATCGCTTCGGGGTCGAACAGCGCGCGGTCCTGGCCACTCGCGGCGCTCAGGGCCGCGCGCCGCACGTCTTGGTCATGACCGCCACTCCCATCCCGCGCACCGTCGCGATGACCGTGTTCGGCGACCTCGAGACGTCCACCCTCACCGAGCTGCCGCAGGGGAGGGCGGGGATCGAGACCTTCGTGGTCCCCGCGGGCGACGAGCGGTTCATGCGCCGCGTGTGGGAGCGGATCCGCGAGGAGGTGGCCGCCGGACGGCAGGCCTACGTGGTGTGCCCCAGGATCAGCTCCGCCGACGACTCCCCCGACCGCGAGCGCGGCGGCGGTCGACGGCCGCCGACGGCCGTCGAGGACCTGGCGGCGCAGCTGTCGGCAGGGCCATTGGCCGGTCTGCGCCTCGAGGTGCTGCACGGCCAGCTGCCGCCGGAGGCCAAGGAGGACGTCATGCGCCGCTTCGGGGCCGGGGTGGTCGACGTGCTCGTGGCGACCACGGTCGTCGAGGTCGGCGTGGACGTCCCCAACGCCTCCGTCATGGTGGTGGTCGACGCCGAGGCCTTCGGGGTCAGCCAGCTGCACCAGCTGCGCGGCCGGATCGGGCGCGGCGAGCACCCCTCGTTGTGCCTGCTCGTGACCGACTACGAGGGGGGGCCGGTCCGGGACCGCCTCGACGCCGTGGCGGGGACGCTGGACGGCTTCGCCCTCTCCGAGGTGGACCTGCGCCAGCGTCGCGAGGGCGACCTGCTGGGGGCGGCCCAGTCCGGCCGTCGCCGCTCGCTGCTGCTGTCGGTCCTCGACGACGTCGACGTCATCGAGGACGCGCGGTCGGCCGCCCGGGAGGTCGTCGACGCCGACCCCGACCTCGCCGACCGCCCCGGGCTGCGGCGGGCGGTCGCGAGGACCGAGGCCGAGGAGCGCAGCGAGTTCCTTGACCGGTCCTGAGCTCGGTCGACCGACCGGGCAGGATGCCGCCATGAGCTTCCCGACCCCCGAGGACCGGACCGTCGTGGGTCCGGACGGCGCCGTCATCTCCTACACCGTGAGCGGGCCCGAGGGCGCCCTCCCGGTGGTGGTCCACCACGGCACCCCGGGCAGCGCCAGTCCGTCACGGGAGTGGCTGCGCTCGACCGCCGAGCACGGGCTGCGCCTGGTGACCTACGAGCGCGGCGGCTACGGCGGCTCCTCGCGCCGGCCGGGACGGCGAGTCGTGGACTGCGCCGGCGACGTGGTCGCCCTGCTCGACGCGATCGGCGCCGAGGTCTGCCTGACCTACGGCCGCTCCGGCGGCGGCCCGCACGCGCTCGCCACAGCGGCCCTGCTGCCGGAGCGCGTGCTCGCTGCGGCGTCGGTCGCCGGCGTCGCCCCGTTCGGTGGTCCCGGGATGTCCCGGGAGGAGTGGCTGGCCGGGATGGGGGAGGACAACGTCGAAGAGTTCGACGCCGCCCTGGCCGGCGAGGACGTGCTGCGGCCGTGGCTCGAGGCGCAGCGCCCCGCCATGCTCAGCCTCGACCAGGACGCGGTGACGGCCGCCATGCACAGCCTGCTTCCCCAGGTCGACCTGGCCGTGTTCACGGGCGAGTTCGCCGAGGACACCCTGCGCTCCTTCGCCCGGGCACTCGCACCTGGTGTGGACGGCTGGCTGGACGACGACCTGGAATTCACGCGCGACTGGGGGTTCGACCTCACGAGCATCGAGCCTCCGGTCGCCCTGTGGCAGGGCTCGGCGGACCTCATGGTGCCCTTCGCCCACGGCCAGTGGCTCGCCGATCACGTGTCGGGCGCCGAGGTGCACCTGGTCGAGGGCGAGGGGCACTGGTCGATCCCGGTCGCGGGGCCCGACGGGGTGCTCGCCGGACTCCTGCGCCTGGCGGGGCGCTGACCCGCGTCGTCGGCGGCCACGCCCGCGGCCGGCGCCTGCGTGTCCCCGGCGGTGGGACCCGCCCCACGTCCGACCGGGCGCGCGAGGGCCTGTTCTCGGCCCTCGAGGCGGCGCTCGGCCCCCTCACCGGGCGGCGGGTGCTCGACCTCTACGCCGGGTCGGGTGCCGTCGCCATCGAGGCCCTGTCGCGGGGCGCGTCCCACGCGCTCCTCGTCGAACGAGACGCGGGGGCGGTCGCCGTGGTGCGCCACAACCTCGACGAAGCCGGGCTGCCAGGGGGTCAGGTCATCCGACTGGCCGTGGAGCGGCTGGTCGCCGAGCCGGCTCCTGGTCCGCCGTACGACGTGGTGTTCGCGGACCCGCCGTACTCGCTGCCTTCCGATGCCCTGCGGGCCGTTCTCTCGGACCTGCTCGACCACGGCTGGCTCGCCCCTGGGGCGGTCGTCGTCGTCGAACGCGCCAGTCGGGACCCCGCCTGGGGCTGGCCCGACGGCTTCACCGCCGACCGTGACCGTCGGTACGGGGAGGCGACGCTTTGGTACGGTCACGCCGCCGGCGGGCGTGCCGGAGCGTGAGCGTGAGGGTGGTGCCGTGACCAGGGCAGGACCAGGGCGCGTGCGGCGGGCCGTGTGTCCGGGCTCGTTCGACCCCGTGACCAACGGGCACCTGGACGTGATCGCCCGCGCCGCTGCCCTGCACGACGAGGTGGTCGTCGCCGTGCTCGTCAACCCCGCCAAGCAGACCCTCTTCGACGTCGACGAGCGGATCGCGATGCTCGAGGAGCTCGTCGCCGCGATGCCGGGGGTTCGCGTGGACTCCTGGCACGGGCTGCTGGTCGACTACTGCGGGCACCACGACATCCCCGCCATCGTGAAGGGCCTGCGCGCGGTCAGCGACTTCGACTACGAGCTCCAGATGGCTCAGATGAACTACCGGCTGGCCGGCGTGGAGACTTTGTTCGTCTCGACGAACCCGCTCTACAGTTACCTGTCCTCCAGCCTGGTCAAGGAGGTCGCCCGCCACGGCGGGGACGTCTCGGGACTGGTTCCCGACTCCGTCCTGTCCCGCTTGGCCGCGCGCCTGCGGGCCACGGGCTGAGCCCACCGCCGAGCGAAAGGCCTGCCTCGTGTCCGTCCACGACACCCTCGACGAGCTCGTCGCGCTCGTCGAGGGGGCCCGTTCGATGCCCATGTCGTCGTCGTGCGTGGTCAACCGGGCGGAGGTCCTTTCCCTGCTCGACGAGCTGCGGGCCCAGCTACCCGAGGAGATCGACGCCGCCGCCAACGTGCTGCGCCGACGCGAGCAGGTCGTGGACTCGGGCCGGGCCGAGGCCGACGAGATCATCGCCGCCGCCCACGAGGAGCGGATGCGGCTGGTGTCCCAGACCGAGGTCTACACGCAGGCGCAGCACGAGGCGTCGAGACTGCGCGCCGAGGCCGAGGAGGAGACCCGCCGGCGGCGCGACGAGACCGACGCCTACATCGACGGCAAGCTGGCGACCTTCGAGATCACCCTCAGCAAGACCCTGGCCGCGGTCACGCGGGGGCGCGAGCGCCTGCGCGACGAGCACTCCGACGACCCGGTCGACGACCGGCCCCTCCCCGGGGACTGAGCCACGGTTTGGGGCTGCGACACGGGCTCGACTACCCTCGGACGCTGGTCGTCCCGCCCGGGGCGGCCCTTCACCGTGCCCGTCGGCTTCGTCGAGGGGCACCTGAGGGTGTGAGGGTCCCATCGTGCACCGCCTCGACGCGCGTGCCCCGCTCGTGCTCGACACCAGGGAGCTGGGGCGGCGGGCCGGGACCATGCGCGAGATGGTCCTCACCGTTTCGGCCCCGCCGGACCTCGGGCTGGCCGTCATCGCCGTGCCCGAGGGCTCACCCCTCAAGCTGGACCTGCGGCTCGAGGCGGTGGTCGACGGGGTGCTCGTGACGGGGACGGCGCGAGCCGGTCTCGTCGGGGAGTGCGTGCGCTGCCTGGACCCCCTGACCTCGCGGGTGGAGGTCAGTTTCCAGGAGCTGTACGTCTACCCCGGCGAGCACGTACCGCCCGGGGCCGACGGCGAGGACGAGGAGGGCGCCGCCCAGCTCGTCGGCGACCTGCTCGACCTCGAGCCGGTCGTGCGGGACGCGCTGGTGCTGGCCCTGCCGTTCCAGCCGGTCTGCGAGCCCGACTGCCCGGGGCTGTGCGCCGAGTGCGGCACGCGGCTGGCCGACGACCCGCTGCACCGCCACGCGTCTGCCGACCACCGCTGGGACGCGCTGCGGGACCTGCTGGGGCCGACCGAGGCGGGGACCGGCATCGTGAGCACCAGTCAGATCATGAACACACGTCAGCTCGCCCACACGAGTGACATCGAGAACAGCGACATCGAGAACATCAGCGACATCGAGAACATCTGCGACATCGAGAAGGAAGAGGGCTGACCAGTGGCCGTCCCGAAGAGGAAGACCTCGCGCAGCAACACCCGCTCGCGACGTGCGCAGTGGAAGGCCGCCCCGCTGACCCTCACCGCCTGCGACCGGTGCCGCCAGCCCAAGCTGCCCCACCGCGCCTGCGCGAACTGCGGTACCTACGACAAGCGGCAGATCCTCAGCGTCTGATCCTCAGCGTCTCATCTTCATGGCGCCCTAGAGGGCGCCCTGACCCGCAGGAGCGGCAGCACGTGGCTGAACCGGCGAGCGTGACCCGGACCTCCTCGTATGCGTCCCTCGAGACGCGGCTGGGCGTGCCGGTCGACCACGACCTGCTCGTCCGAGCGCTGACCCACCGCTCCTACGCCTACGAGAACGGTGGGCTGCCCACCAACGAGCGTCTCGAGTTCCTGGGCGACTCGGTGCTCGGCCTGGTGGTGACCGACACGTTGTTCCGTGCCCACCCGGACCTGCCGGAAGGCCAGCTGGCCAAGCTGCGGGCCGCCGTGGTGAACATGCGCGCCCTCGCCGACGTCGCCCGTGGGCTGGGCCTCGGCTCCTTCGTCCGCCTCGGCAGGGGCGAGGAAGCGACCGGCGGGCGCGACAAGTCCTCGATCCTGGCGGACACCGTCGAGGCGGTCATCGGCGCCGTCTACCTCGACCGCGGCCTCGATGCCGCCGCCGACCTGGTGCACCGCCTCTTCGACGAGCTCGTCGAGGAGGCCTCCGGCCGGGGGGCCGGACTTGACTGGAAGACCTCGTTGCAGGAGCTGACCGCCACCCTCGGCCTCGGTGTCCCCGACTACCAGGTGAGCGAGGAGGGTCCTGACCACGAGAAGACGTTCACCGCGGTGGTCCGAGTCGCCGGGCTCGATCGGGGCAGCGGGATCGGGCGCAACAAGAAGGAGGCCGAGCAGGGGGCCGCGGAGGCCGCCTGGACCGCCTTGCGCCGACTCGTGCCGGACCAGCCCTCCGGCGACGCCGGCACAGCGCCCGGCTGAGGCGTGCCCGAGCTCCCCGAGGTCGAGGTCGTGCGTCGCGGCCTCGACCGCTGGGTCACCGGCCGGACCATCCGGCACGTCGAGGTCCTGCACCCACGAGCCGTACGCCGCCACGTGGCGGGCGCCCCAGACCTCGTCGCGCGCCTGGAGGGCCGCCGCGTCCTGGGTGCGTCGCGACGGGGCAAGTACCTCTGGTTGCCGCTCGCCGAGCGGCCCCCCGCTGCTCCCGCAGAGGCGCTGGTGGCCCACCTCGGCATGAGCGGCCAGCTGCTGGTCGAGCCACCCGAGGCGCGACCGGAGGCTCACCTGCGCGTGTGTGTCGACTTCACCGACGGCGGGCCGCAGCTGCGCTTCGTCGACCAGCGGACCTTCGGCGGGCTCGCCCTCCAGGCACTCGTCGACGACGGGAACGGCGGCCGGGTCCCGGCCGGGGTCGTCCACATCGCGCGTGACCCGCTCGACCCGGCGTTCGACGACGACGCCTTCGTCGCTGCGCTTCGCGCCCGGCGGACGGGGCTCAAGCGCGCCCTGCTCGACCAGGGCCTCGTCTCCGGCGTCGGGAACATCTACGCCGACGAGGCGCTCTGGCGCGCCCGCCTGAATGGCACCCGCGCGACGGCCTCGTTGCGTCCCACCGAGGTGCGCCGGCTGCTCGCCGCGGTCCGGGAGGTGATGACCGAGGCGCTCGCGCAGGGCGGGACCTCCTTCGACTCCCTCTACGTCAACGTCAACGGGGAGAGCGGGTGGTTCGACCGCTCCCTGGCGGTGTACGGGCGCCGCGACCAGCCCTGCCCGCGCTGCGGCACTCCGGTGCGCCGGCAGGCGTTCATGAACCGCTCCTCGTACTGGTGCCCGACCTGCCAACCGCGCCCCCGCCACCCTCATCCGTGAGGTCCCCCGCGACACACCCGTTCGGGGGATCCGGCGGTTGACCACCTGCCGTCCCGAATGTCACTCTGAGGTCACGGCCGTCGCAGCACGCCCAGATCGACGCTGCTCGGCCGGGCGGCGGCCCGCCCGCCCAGCATCTCGACACCTGTCCGCATCGGCGCACGCCCTGACCCCTCGTCCTGGAGGCCCTTCAATGGCGAAGGCCCTGTTCGGCCACCTCGGCCCTGCCAACTCCTCTGCGGTCGAGCTGGCGCTGTTGCGCCGGCGAGTACGCGAGCTCGAGGACGAGGTGGCGAGGCTGAGCGCTGCGAACAGCGCTCTCACGAGCCTGATCACCGAGGAGCATCTCGACCTCGACGCCGCGCACGACGTCCGTGTCGGCGCCCCCGCCTGACCCTCCGCACCACCCGCCCCACCGACCTCGGCGCCTGCTCGCCGGGTCGCCGTAGCGGCCATCTGGCGCTTCCCTCCGGGGAGCGCGAGCCACCGGGCGCCCCCCTCCGGGGAGCGCGAGCCACCGGGCGCCCCCCTCCGGGGAGCGCCGTGTCGCGTCGGGCACCTCCCGCGGGCCGCGTAGGCTCGGCTGTCGGCTTCCCCGCCACGCTCGGCCCAGGAGAACCGCTCCGTGCATCTGAAGAGCCTCACCCTGCGGGGCTTCAAGTCCTTCGCGGCCTCGACGACTCTTCGCTTCGAGCCCGGCATCACCTGCGTCGTCGGGCCGAACGGCTCCGGCAAGTCCAACGTCGTCGACGCGCTCTCCTGGGTGCTCGGCGAGCAGGGCGCCAAGACGCTGCGCGGCGCCAAGATGGAGGACGTCATCTTCGCCGGCACCTCCGGGCGTGCCCCCCTGGGCCGAGCCGAGGTGCTGGTCACCATCGACAACTCCGACGGGGCCCTGCCCATCGACTACTCCGAGGTCACGATCTCGCGGATCATGTTCCGCGGCGGCGGCTCGGAGTACGCCATCAACGGCGAGGCCTGCCGGCTGCTGGACGTCCAGGAGCTGCTGTCCGACTCGGGCATCGGCCGGGAGATGCACGTCATCGTCGGACAGGGCCAGCTGGACGCCGTCCTGACCGCCACGCCGGAGGAGCGCCGGGGCTTCATCGAGGAGGCGGCCGGGGTCCTCAAGCATCGCAAGCGCAAGGAGAAAGCGCTGCGCAAGCTCGAGGCGATGAGCGCGAACCTCACCCGGCTGCAGGACCTGACGGCCGAGCTGCGTCGCCAGCTCAAACCCTTGGGCCGGCAGGTGGAGGTGGCGCGCCGCGCTGCGGTGATCCAGGCGGACGTGCGGGACGCGCGGTTGCGCCTCCTCGCCGACGACCTCCTCGCCATGACTCGTTCGCTCGAAGCGGAGATCGCTGACGAGACGGCCCTTCGCGAGCGCCGCCAGGCGGTCGAGCAGGAACACTCCCGCCTGCGCGAGCGGGAGGCGGCGCTGGAGGAGGCCGCTCGCTCGGACGTGACGGCGCTAGCCGCCGTGCAGGAGACCTACTTCCGGCTGGCGTCCCTCCGCGAGCGGCTGCACGGCACGGCCGCCCTGGCGGCCGAGCGCTCCCGCCGACTCGCGGAGGAGCCGGAGCGTGCCGTCGCAGGTGACCCGGACCAGCTGGAGGCGGAGGCCGCCTCCGTCCAGGCCGAGGCGGGCCGGCTCCGCCAGCGGCTCGAGGCGGACACCGCCCAGCTGATGACCGCCCAAGAGCTGCTGGGCGTCGCCGAGCAGGACCTGCGCGCCGAGGACCAGCGGCTGGCCGCTCTCCAGCGCGCCGAGGCCGACCGCCGGGAGGGTCTGGCTCGCCTCTCCGGCGACGAGCGCACCGCCCGGGGGCGGGTCGAGACCCGCTCCGCCGAGATCGAGCGCCTCGGCTCGGCCCTGGCGCAGGCCCGCACCAGGGCCGAGGAGGCGCAGCGGGCGTTCACCGCCCTCGAAACCCAGGTCGCCGGCATCGACGAGGGTGAGGTCGATCTCGACGCCGAGCACGGGGCGGCTGCAGCCGAGCTGGCGGCCGCCGACACCGCCCTCGCCGCCGCCCGCACCGAGGCGGCCGACGCCGAGCGGGAGCGGGCCGCCGCCCAGGCCCGCGCCGAGGCGCTGCGCAGCGCCCTCGCGCCCAAGGACGGCGCCGCGGCGCTCCTGGCGGCCTCGGCGGAGGTCTCGGGACTGCTCGGCTCCATCGCCGCCCTCGTCTCCGTGGAGCCGGGGTGGGAGACGGCGGTCGCCTCGGCCCTCGGCGGCGCGGCGGACGCCGTCGCCGTCCGTGACCTGCCCTCCGCGGTGGCGGCGCTCAGCGTGCTCCGGGAGCGCGACCAGGGGCGGGCGACCCTGCTCGTGGCTGCACTCGACGAGACCTCCCCGGAGCCGGTCGTCGCGGGTGGCCCGCGTCCGGTTCTCTCCGCGGTGCAGGCGCCGGCGACGCTGCGCCCCGCCCTGGCCCGGCTGCTCGAGGGCATCGTCCTCGTGGCCGACCTCCCAGCCGCCGAGGACCTGCTCCGGCGCCACCCTGACCTCACCGCGGTCACGCGTGAGGGCGACTTCGTGGGTCGACACACCGCTCGCGGCGGCTCGGCGGCGGCCCCCTCGCTGCTGGAGCTGCAGGCGGCGGTCGAGGAGGCCACCGCCGCCTTCGCCGCCGCCGGCCACCGGCTCGAGCGCGCCCGCTTCGAGCTGGCCCGGGCCGAGGACCGCCAGCGAGCGGCCGCCGACCGCGTGGAGGCGGCCCTCGAGCGCCTCCACGAGTCCGACGCCCGCCTGGCCGCGGTCGAGGAGCAGCTGGCCCACCTCGGGGCGACGGCGCGGGCAGCCGGCGGGGAGGCGGAGCGCCTCGTCGTCGCCCTCGCCGCCGCTGAACAGGCGCGGGCAGAGGACCAGCGACGACTCGACGAGCTGACCTCCCGGCTCGCCGCGGCCTCGGCCGAGCCGGTGGCCGGCGAGGAGATCGACCTGCGCCCGTCCCTGGTCGACCGGGTCGCCGACGCGCGGCAGACCGAGCTCGACGCCCGGCTGGCGGTCCGGACCGGCGAGGAGCGGGTGCGGGCGCTCGGCGAGCGCGCGGAGGCGCTTCGGTCGGCCGCCGTGGCCGCCCGCGAGGAGCAGGCCCGCGCAGCGGCGCGTCGGGAACGAGCCAAGGTCCAGGGGCAGGTCGCCGCGGCGGTCGCCGCCGGGGCTCGAGTCGCCCTCGGCGCCCTCGAGGGTTCGCTCACGCGCGCAGCGAGCGAGCGGGGCGCTGTCGAGCGCGACGGCGCGGCGCACGCCGAGGAGCTGCGCGAAGCCCGTACCCGGCTTCGTGAACTGGCCGAGGAGCTGGAGCGACTCACTGACTCCGTCCACGCCGACGAGGTCGCTCGGGCCGAGCAGCGGCTGCGGATCGAGGTGCTGCAGACCCGGGCCGTGGAGGAGCTGGGGGTCGACCCCGAGACCCTGGTCGCCGAGTACGGCCCCGACCAGCCGGTCCCCGTCACCGAAGCCCAGACCGGTGACGGCACCGAGGAATCGCGGACCGAGGAGCCGGTCGTGGCGAAGACCCGGCCGTACGTCCGCGCGGAGCAGGAGAAGCGCCTGCGCACCGCCGAGCGCGAGCTGGCCGTCCTCGGCAAGGTGAACCCGCTGGCCCTGGAGGAGTACGCCGCGCTCGAGGAGCGGCACGTGTTCCTCACCGAGCAGCTCGAGGACCTGCGCAAGACCAGGCGGGACCTGCTCGACATCATCCGCGAGGTCGACGAGCGGGTCGAGGCGGTCTTCGCCGCCGCCTGGGAGGACACCGCGCGCGAGTTCGAGCAGGTCTTCGCCCGCCTCTTCCCGGGCGGGGAGGGCCGCCTGGTGCTGACCGACCCCTCGGACCTGCTGACGACCGGTATCGAGGTGGAGGCCCGCCCGCCCGGCAAGAAGGTCAAGCGGCTGTCGTTGCTGTCCGGCGGCGAGCGGTCTCTGACCGCCGTCGCCCTGCTCGTCGCGATCTTCAAGGCCAGGCCCAGCCCCTTCTACGTCATGGACGAGGTCGAGGCAGCCCTGGACGACACCAACCTGGGGCGGCTCATCACCTTGCTCGAGGAGCTGCGCGAGTCCTCCCAGCTCATCGTGGTCACCCACCAGAAGCGGACGATGGAGATCGCCGACGCGCTCTACGGCGTGACGATGAAGGGCGACGGGGTCACCGAGGTGATCAGCCACAGGCTCCGGGAACCGGAGCTCGTGTGAGCAGGCTCCGGGAACCGGAGCTCGTGTGAGCAGGCTCCGGGAACCGGAGCTCGTGTGAGCAGGCTGCGGGAACCGCAGCTCCGGTAGCCGACCCTGGCTCGTCGCCGGCCGGCGGGCGCGGCGGTCGCCTCGGTCCTGAGAGGATCCGCGCGTGGAGTTCGTCGTCATCGCCCTCGTGATCCTCGCCATCCTCGTGCTGCTCGGCATCGGGCTGGTCACCTCGCGACGGCGACGGGAGCTGACGCGTGAGGCACCGCCCCCGGTGGTCGCACCGCCGGCCGAGCCGCGTGCCCCGGCTGCCGCGACGAGCGCCGGAGGTCTGGCCGAGGCCCCGCCCGCGCCTGTCCTGGAGGTCCCCGAGGCGCCCGCCAGCCGGCTGGTCCGGCTGCGTGCCCGTCTGGCTCGCTCGGGCTCGTCCCTGGGCCTGGGGCTGCTGACCCTGCTTTCGCGCGACCATCTCGACCAGGCCACCTGGGACGAGGTCGAGGAGACCCTGCTCCTGTCCGACCTCGGGGTCGGCCCGACGGCCCAGCTCGTGGAGCGGCTGCGCACCACGGTTCGTGTGGACGGGGTGAAGGACCCGGCCGAGGTACGGGCGCTGCTTCGTGAGGAGCTGCTCGCGCTCGTGGACCCGTCGATGGACCGCGCCCTGCACCTCGACCCGCAGGAGTCGGGGCCGGCCGTGGCGCTGGTCGTGGGGGTGAACGGCACGGGCAAGACCACGACGACCGGGAAGCTGGCGAGGCTCCTGGTCGCCGAGGGCCGCAGCGTCCTGCTCGGCGCGGCCGACACCTTCCGCGCCGCGGCCAGCGAGCAGCTGCAGACCTGGGGCGAGCGCGTCGGGGCCGAGGTGGTCCGCGGCCCGGAGGGCGGCGACCCGGCGAGCGTCGCCTTCGATGCGGTGCGGACCGCCACCGACGATCACCTCGACGTGGTCATCGTCGATACCGCTGGGCGCCTGCACACCAAGACCGGTCTCATGGACGAGCTGGGCAAGGTCAAGCGGGTGCTCGAGCGTCAGCGCCCGGTCGCGGAGGTGCTCCTCGTCCTCGACGCGACCACCGGGCAGAACGGTCTGGTCCAGGCGCGTGTCTTCGCCGAGGTGGTCGACGTGACCGGGGTGGTGCTCACCAAGCTCGACGGCACCGCCCGGGGCGGGATCGTCGTACAGGTCCAGCGTGACCTCGCGGTGCCTGTGAAGCTCGTCGGACTCGGCGAGGGGCCGGACGACCTGGCCCCCTTCGACGCCGAGACGTTCGTGGACGCGCTGCTGGGCGGCTGACCGGCCGATCGTTCACACGACGTTCACAGAAGTCAGGGCAACGACATCTCCCGGTAACAGCCGACACTCCGACGGGAAACGCGCCGACGCCAGTCTTCCCCCACGTTCGGGCGAAGGGCCCGTGAGGGGAGACATCGATGCTTCTGGCAGCTGACCCGCTCCAGAGTCCGGGTGGCGACACGGCATGGGTGCTGGCGAGCGCCGCGCTCGTGCTGCTCATGACCCCCGGCCTGGCGTTCTTCTACGGCGGCATGACGCGCGCGAAGACCACGCTCAACATGATGATGATGTCGGTCATCACGATCGGCATCGTCAGCATGCTGTGGACGGCCTTCGGGTTCTCCGTCGCCTTCGGCAACACGGGCAACGGGTTCTGGGGTGGCCTGCACGACGTCGGCATGGGCGAGCTCATCGGCAAGGTCGCCACCAACGGTGGGATCTACCCGATCCCCGCGCTGGCGTTCTCGATGTTCCAGCTCATGTTCGCCATCATCACGCCCGCACTGATCTCCGGCGCCATCGCCGACCGCGCGAAGTTCCTCAGCTGGGGGATCTTCGTCACCTTGTGGGCGAGCCTGGTGTACTTCCCGGTCGCGCACTGGGTCTTCGACTTCGGCGGCGCCCAGCTGCTCAAGGAGGGACCGGGCTGGCTGGCCAAGCTCGGCGTCGAGGACTTCGCCGGTGGGACGGCCGTGCACATCAACGCCGGCGCCGCCGGCCTGGCCTTGGCGCTCATCCTCGGCCGGCGAGCCGGCTGGCCGAAGGCGCCGTTCCGTCCGCACAACGTGCCCGCGGTGCTGCTCGGCGCCAGCCTGCTGTGGTTCGGCTGGTTCGGGTTCAACGCCGGTTCCGCGCTGGCGGCCAACCAGACCGCCGCGCTGGCCTTCACCAACACCCAGGTCGCGACGGCGGCCGGTGTCCTGGGCTGGCTGCTCGTGGAGAAGCTGCGTGACGGCCACCCGACCACGGTCGGTGCCGCCTCCGGTGCGGTCGCCGGCCTGGTCGCCATCACCCCGGCCTGTGCCTTCATCGTCCCGTGGTCGGCGATCCTGCTGGGCCTGCTCGCCGGCGCCATCTGCGCCCTCGCGGTCAGCCTGAAGTTCCGGATCGGGTTCGACGACTCCCTCGACGTGGTTGGCGTCCACATGGTCGGCGGGATCATCGGCTGCCTGTTCCTCGGCTTCTTCAGCACCACGCGGTCGCTGTACGCCACGACGAACGGCTTGTTCTACGGCGGGGGGCTGCACCAGCTGTGGATCCAGACCGTCTCCGCGTCCTCCGTGCTCGCGTACTCCTTCGTCATGGCGCTGATCATCGGCCTGGCGATCCACAAGACCATCGGGTTCCGGATCGATCCAGAGGCCGAGGCCGGCGGCATCGACCTGGCCGAGCACGCGGAGACCGCGTACGAGTTCAGCGGCTTCGGTGTGGGCGGGGCCGGCGTGGGCAACCTGAGCAGTGGCACGGTGCACGTGCCCGGAGAGAGGGTGGGGGCATGAAGCTCGTCACCGCGGTCATCAAGCCGTTCAAGCTCGACGACGTGAAGAGCGCGCTGGACGCTTTCGGCGTCCACGGGCTCACGGTGTCGGAGGCATCGGGGTACGGCCGCCAGAAGGGCCACACCGAGGTCTACCGTGGCGCGGAGTACACCGTCGACCTCGTACCGAAGGTCCGGATCGAGATCCTGGTCGACGACGCGGATGCCGAGGACGTGGTGGACGTGGTCGGCAAGGCGGCGCAGACCGGCCGGATCGGGGACGGCAAGATCTGGGTCACCCCGGTCGACGCCGTCGTCCGGGTGCGTACCGGCGAACGCGGGGCTGAGGCTCTCTGAGGCCGGCGACCCGATCCATCGCATGACCGTCGAGGCCTCGCCGTACTCCCAGCGCCGTCAGGAGCTGCTGGCCCGCTCCGGGCTGACCGGGGCGGACCGGCGCAAGGCGCTGGCCGATCTCACCGACGCCTGGCTCGCCGGCCTTTTCACCGAGGCCGGCGGGCCGGTCGGCGGCGCGGCCCTCGTCGCCGTCGGCGGGTACGGCCGCCGGGAGCTGTCCCCGGGCAGCGACCTCGACGTGCTGCTGCTGCGCGGGCCCCACCTCCGCGACACCGACGCCGCCGAGCTGGCCGACCGCATCTGGTACCCGGTGTGGGACTCCGGAGTCCGTCTCGACCACGCCGTCCGGACACCCTCGGAGGCCCGCCGGGTCGCCGCCGAGGACCTCCGGGCGCTGCTGGGCCTGCTGGACGTGCGGCACGTCGCGGGGGACGTGGGCCTGACCGAGGGGCTACGGGCGAGCGTGCTCGCCGACTGGCGGGGCTTCTCCAGCAAGCGCCTTCCGGAGCTGCTCGACTCCTGTCGCGAGCGTGCCGAACGATCCGGCGAGCTCGCCTTCACCCTCGAACCTGACCTCAAGGAGTCGCGGGGTGGCCTACGGGACCTCGTGGTGCTGCGGGCCGTGGCCGCCTCGTGGGTCACCGACGCCCCTCACGCCGGGCTGGAGCAGGCGCACGAGACGCTGCTCGACGTCCGCGACGCTCTGCACACGGTGACCGGCCGCGCGAGCGACCGGCTGGCCCTGCAGGAGCAGGACGCGGTCGCGCATCAGGTCGGCCTGCTCGACGCGGACCAGCTGCTGCGCCAGGTCGCGTCCGCGGGGCGGACGGTCGCCTACGCCCTCGACGTGACGGCGCATCGCGTGGAGCACGCCGTGCTCACCCGCCGCGGCCGCAGCCGGTTCGTCACCGGCCCCCTCCGCCACTCCGCGGTCCGGCTCCGGGCGCCGCTCGCCGAGGGCGTCGTCGAGCAGGAGGGCGACGTCGTCCTCGCCCGTGACGCCAGACCCGCCGAGGATCCCGTCCTCGTGCTGCGCGCGGCCGCGGCGGCCGCGCAGGCGGCGATGCGGCTGTCCCCGCACACCGTCGACCGGCTCGCCGCCGAGTCGGCGCCGCTGCCTCAGCCGTGGCCCTACGAGGCCCGCGACGCCCTCGTCTCGCTGCTGGGCGCCGGCGCTCCCGCGATCCCGGTGTGGGAGGCCCTGGACCAGGCCGGGATCACCACCCGGCTCATCCCCGACTGGGAGCGGGTGCGCAGCCGCCCCCAGCGCAACCCGGTGCACCGCTTCACCGTCGACCGGCACCTGGTGGAGACCGCCACCACGGCGGCCGCCTTCAGCCGCCGGGTGTCGCGGCCCGACCTGCTGCTCGTCGGAGCCCTGCTGCACGACATCGGGAAGGGCTGGCCGGGGGACCACACCGAGGCCGGCGTCGCCGTGGTGGCCGACATCGCACCGCGCCTGGGCTTCGACCCCGCGGAGGCCGAGGTCCTGGTCTCCCTGGTCCGCTACCACCTGCTGCTTCCGGACACCGCGACGCGCCGGGACCTCGACGACCCCGCGACGGTGACCGCCGTCGCGGCTGCGGTGGAGACCCCGGAGAACCTCGACCTGCTGCACGCCCTCACCGAGGCAGACGCGCTGGCCACCGGGCCCGCCGCCTGGGGGGAGTGGAAGGCCGCGCTTGTCGCGGACCTGGTGGCTCGGACCCACTCGGTGCTGCGCGGCCACGTCGTCGTGCCGCCCGAGCCCCTGACCCCCGAGCAGCAGCAGCTCGCCCGTCGTGGCGACCTCGCGGTCACGCTGCTCGAGGCGGCGTACGGCCTCGAGGTGACCGTCGCGGCCCCCGACCGGCTCGGCCTGCTCGCCACCGTCGCGGGCGTCCTGAGCCTCCACCGTCTGGCCGTGCGCTCGGCGACGGCGACCTCGGAGGGGTCGATGGCCGTCCAGGTGTGGACGGTCCTGCCCGAGTTCGGTTCGGCACCGGACGCCCGCGCGCTGCGGGAGGACGTGCGCCGGGCGCTCGAGGGGCGCCTCGACGTCGCCGACCGGCTCCGCCGGCGCGAGGAGTCCTACCCCGACCAGGGCCATCGCCTCGGACGGGCCGTCCCCCCGGCACGGGTGGACGTCGTCCCCGGGGCGTCGGAGTCGGCGACCGTGATCGAGGTCCGAGCCCACGACCGGCCTGGGCTGCTCCACCGCATCGGGGCGTCGCTCGCCGCCGCCGGCGTCAACGTGCTCTCGGCCCGGGTCAGCACGCTCGGCAGCGACGCGGTCGACGTCTTCTATGTCGTGGGGTCCGACGGCCGGCCGCTGGGGCCGGAGCAGGCCCGTGAGGTGGCCCTCGCCGTTCGTGGCGCGTTGCGCTGAGCTCGCGCGGATACCCTGGGGCCTGTGTTCGCGACGCTCTCCGACCGGCTGTCCGCCACCCTGAAGAACCTGCGGGGCAAGGGACGCCTCTCCGAGGCCGACATCGACGCCACCTGTGCCGAGATCCGGGTGGCGCTGCTGGAGGCCGACGTCGCCCTCCCCGTGGTCCGCGACTTCGTCGCGAGCGTCAAGCGGCGCGCGCTCACCGCCGAGGTCTCCCAGGCGCTGAACCCGGCCCAACAGGTCATCAAGATCGTCGATGAGGAGCTCGTCCGCATCCTCGGCGGGGAGACCCGCCGGCTGCGCATGGCGAAGACCCCGCCCACGGTCATCCTGCTCGCGGGTCTCCAGGGCTCCGGCAAGACGACCCTGGCCGGCAAGCTCGCGGTGCACCTGCGCGAGCAGGGCCACACGCCGATCCTCGTCGCCGCGGACCTGCAGCGCCCCAACGCCGTCACCCAGCTGCAGGTCGTCGGCGAGCGGGCCGGAGTCCCCGTGTTCGCGCCGCAGCCGGGCAACGGGGTGGGTGACCCGGTGCAGGTCGCGCGCGACTCCCTCGTCGAGGCCCGGGCCAAGGTCCACGACGTGGTCATCGTCGACACGGCGGGGCGCCTCGGCCTGGACGACGAGCTGATGCGCCAGGCGGCGGACATCCGTGACGCGGTCCAGCCGGACGAGATCGTCTTCGTCGTCGACGCGATGATCGGCCAGGACGCGGTCACCACCGCGCAGGCCTTCCTGGACGGGGTCGGCTTCGACGGGGTCGCGCTCACCAAGCTCGACGGAGACGCCCGCGGCGGCGCGGCGCTGTCCATCGCGTCGGTGACCGGGCGGCCGATCCTGTTCGCCTCCAACGGCGAGAAGCTCGAGGACTTCGACGTCTTCCACCCCGAGCGGATGGCCTCGCGCATCCTCGGCATGGGCGACCTGCTGACCCTCATCGAGCAGGCCGAACGCGCGTTCGACGAGGAGCAGAAGGCCAAGCTCGCCGCCCAGGCCGCCAAGCCCGGCGAGATGACCCTCGAGGACTTCCTGGGCCAGATGCAGGCGATCCGGTCGATGGGGCCGATGTCGAAGCTGCTCGGGATGCTGCCCGGCATGGGTGAGCTGCGCTCGCAGATCGAGAACATCGACGAGCGTGAGATCGATCGCGTGACCGCGATCATCCAGTCGATGACCCCGGCCGAGCGGCGGGACGTCAAGCTGCTCAACGGCTCTCGCAGGGCACGGATCGCGCGCGGGTCGGGGACCGAGGTGGCCGACGTCAACCGGCTGGTGGAGCGCTTCCTCGAGGCCCGCACGATGATGGCGCAGATGTCCCGCGGGGGCGGCCTGCCCGGGCTCCCGGGCATGGGCGGAGCCCGCCGTGCCAAGCAGGGCAAGAACACCGCCCGCAAGGCCAAGGCGGGGCGCTCCGGCAACCCGGCCAAGCGCGCCGAGCAGGAGCGGCTGGCGGCCGCCGCGGCCACCGGTGCCGGTGCGCAGGGTGCGCCCGCGCTGCCGCCCGACTTCGAGCTCCCCGACGAGTTCAAGGGCCTGCTCAACTGACCTCACTTCCCCGACTTGTGGCGGGTTGTACGTCATTCCGGGGAGGCGGAGTGACGCAAAGCCCGCCGCAAGTGCGGGTGCGACGGGGCTCGGCGTGGGTGGGGACGTTGCGGTCGGTTTCCACGGGGCGGACGGCCTCTGGCACACTGGGACGGCCCGGCCGTGGCCGGGCACGGCGCTGCGGCGGCCCTCTCACCGCCCGCGTCACCCCCGTCGAGCAGGGACTGGACCCCACCCGGGCCGATGCTCGCCCCCGTCCGACACCCAGGAGCCCGTACCCCGTGGCAGTCAAGATCAAGCTCAAGCGCATGGGCAAGATGCGCAACGCGCAGTACCGGATCGTCGTCGCCGACGCCCGCACCAAGCGGGACGGACGGGCGATCGAGGAGATCGGGACCTACCAGCCCAAGCAGGACCCCTCGCTCATCGTCGTCGACTCGGAGCGCGCGCAGTACTGGCTCGGCGTCGGCGCGCAGCCGACCGAGGCCGTGGCCGCGATCCTTCGGGTGACCGGCGACTGGCAGCGCTTCACCGGTGCCGAGGGCGCCGAGGGCAGCCTGCAGGTGGCCGCGCCCAAGCCCGACAAGGTGGCCGTCTTCGAGGCCGCCGCCAAGGAGACCTTCGTCGAGGCCAAGCCGGCCGCGCGCGCCAAGCCGAAGGCCGAGCCGGTCGCCGAGCCTGCCGATGCGGCGGCCCAGGCCGCCGCCGATACTCACGATGCGGCGGCCCAGGCCCCGTCGGAGGAGACCCCCACGGCCGAGGTCGCTGAGGCGACGCAGGTCGAGGTCGCCGCCGAGGACGGCCCGGCCGAGGCCGGCACCGAGCCGGCGAAGCCGCAGGAGAGCGCGGCCGAGGCGACGATCTCCGAGGACGAGACCGCGGCGGCCGGCCAGGCCGACCAGCCCGAGGCCTGATGCTCGAGGAAGCGCTGGAGCACCTCGTCCGGGGGATCGTCGACCATCCGGACGAGGTCTCGGTACGCGATCGCCAGCTGCGTCGCGGTCGGGTCCTCGAGGTCCGGGTCCACCCTGAGGACATGGGCAAGGTGATCGGCCGGTCCGGGCGTACCGCCAAGGCGCTGCGCACGGTCCTCGGCGCACTGGCGCCGGGGCGGCCCGTCCGGGTGGACTTCCTCGACGCCGACGAGGTGCGCTGAGGCGTGCGGGTGGTCGTCGGGCGCCTCGGCCGTGCCCACGGCCTGGCCGGCGACGTCGCCGTCGACGTGCGCACCGACGAACCGGACCGCCGGTTCGCCCCCGGGACGGTGTTGCACACCGACCCCGAGGCGGACGGGCCGCTGACCGTCGCGTCCTCGCGCACCCAGGGTGGTCGTCTGCTGGTGCGCTTCGTCGGGATCAGCGACCGGGCGGCCGCGGAGGCGCTGCGCGGGGCTCTGCTGGTGGTGGACGTCGATCCCGACGAGCGGCCGGAGGACGAGGAGGAGTGGTACGACTTCCAGCTGGTCGGACTGCGTGCGCTCGACCAGCACGGCGGGCTCCTCGGTGAGGTGACCCAGGTGGTGCACCTGCCGAGCCAGGACCTGCTGGCCCTGCGCACGACCGACGGGCGCGAGGCGCTGGTGCCCTTCGTCGCGGCGATCGTGCCCGTCGTCGACGTGGCGGGGGGTCGAGTCGTCCTCGACCCACCGCCGGGCCTGCTGGACCTCGGCGAGGCGAGATGAGCCCGGCGGCACGGCTTCGGGTCGACATCGTGACGATCTTCCCCGACTACCTCGCCCCGCTGCGCCTGTCGGTGATCGGTCGCGCGATCGACGCCGGGATCGTTGCGCTCGACGTCCACGACCTGCGGGCGTACACGACCGATCGGCACCGCACGGTCGACGACACGCCCTACGGGGGCGGGGCCGGCATGCTCATGCGTCCCGAGCCGTGGGGAGCCGCGCTGGACTCCCTCGCCGGTGCCGGCGCCGGCGAGGGGCCTGGCCCGAGGCCGGTCCTCGTGGTCCCGACCCCGGCCGGCGAGCCGTTCACGCAGCGTCTAGCCGAGCAGCTCGCGGGCGAGGCCCGGCTGGTCATCGCCTGCGGACGCTACGAGGGCATCGACGGCCGTGTCCTGGTGGACGCGGCGAAGCGCTATCGGATCCGTGAGCTCTCGATCGGCGACTATGTCCTCGCGGGCGGCGAGGCCGCCGCCCTCGTGATCGTCGAGGCCGTGGCGCGCCTGCTCCCGGGGGTTCTGGGCAACGCCGACTCCCTCGCGGAGGAGAGCCACGGCGGGGGCGGGCTGCTCGAGGGGCCGGCCTTCACCAAGCCGCCCACGTGGCGGGGGTTGGCGGTTCCCGAGGTGCTGCTGTCGGGCGATCACGCGCGGATCGCGCGGTGGCGCCGCGACCAGGCGCTGCGTCGTACCGCGTCCCGCCGCCCCGACCTCGTGGCCGCCCTCGACCCGGCCGCGCTGGACGAGGCCGATCTCGAGGCGCTCGCCGACGGCGGGACCGACGGCGCGACCGGCGGTGGTTGACGCGATTCGGGCGGTACGCACCCGCTGTGGCACACTGGTCGATCGGCCCGGAGAGCTCGCTCCCCGGCCGCGTCACCCTCGCCCGCGCCCCTGCCACAGGGGGAGCGTGCGGTGGACGAGGTGGCGAGCTGGGCAACCGAACGTCCCCCGACCGTGGGTGACCTGTGGCACCGACGAGGAGACCTGATGAACACCCTCGACCCCGTCGACGCCGCCTCGCTGCGCAGCGACATCCCGGACTTCCGACCCGGGGACACCCTCAAGGTCCACGTCCGGGTCGTCGAGGGCAACAAGTCCCGCATCCAGGTCTTCCAGGGCGTGGTCATCCGCCGTCAAGGATCGGGGGTCCGGGAGACCTTCACGGTCCGCAAGGTGAGCTACGGCGTGGGCGTCGAGCGCACCTTCCCGGTGCACACCCCGGTGATCGCGCAGATCGAGGTGGTCAGCCGGGGCGACGTCCGGCGCGCGAAGCTGTACTACCTGCGCGACTTGCGCGGCAAGGCTGCCAAGATCAAGGAGAAGCGGGAGACGCCGACGGCCCGGTAGGCCGGACCCGACGCTCGCCCACCGCAACGAGGGGCCCTCCCGATGACCGAGCAGGCGACGACCGACGCGCCGCAGCACGCGCACCGCAGCCCCTGGGCGGCCATGCGCGAGGGCGTCGTGCTCGTCGCACTGGCGCTCGCCCTCGCAGTGCTCATCCGCTCCTTCCTCGTGCAGGCGTTCTTCGTGCCCTCCGAGTCGATGGAGCCCACCCTCGACGTCAACGACCGGATCCTCGTCAGCAAGATCACGACAGACGTCCACGGGGTGAAGCGTGGGCAGGTCGTCGTGTTCAAGGACCCCGGTGGGTGGCTGGAGCCACAGCCGGACACCTCGCCGACGTGGCAGCGCACTCTGCGCAACGCGATGACCTTCATCGGCCTCCTCCCCGCCGACCGCGGCGACGACCTCGTCAAGCGGGTGATCGGGGTGGGCGGCGACCATGTCGTGTGCTGCGACGCGCAGGGCCGCATCACCGTCAACGGCAAGCCGCTCGACGAGCCGTACATCGCCAAGGGGGCGGCACCCAGCGACACCCGCTTCGACGTGCACGTCCCGCCGGGCCACCTCTGGGTGATGGGGGACAACCGGCCCTTCAGCGAGGACTCCCGGCCCCACGAGCAGCAGCGCCCCGGCGGGGGCATGGTCCCGGTGGGCGACGTCGTGGGGCGCGTCGTCCTCATCGTGTACCCGATCTCTCGGTGGGCGACGGTGCCCGTCCCGGCCACCTTCCACGACATCCCGCCCGGTAGCTCCTGACCCAGCGCGGGGGACATGCCCTGCCGGTACGTGCGTCGCCGCGGCACCGACGTACGCTTCGACCCATGGCGGACGGCTCGCAGCGAGAGGCCGCCAGGGTCCTCCTCCTGGACGAGCAGGACCGCCTGCTGCTCTTCCGTGGGGCCGACCCGGCACGCCCCGACCTGGGTTCCTGGTGGTTCACGCCGGGCGGGGGGTTGCACCCCGGCGAGACCCCCGAGGGCGGCGCGCGGCGCGAGCTGTTCGAGGAGACCGGCCTCGCGGCGGACACCCTCGAGGGCCCCGTCTGGCACCGGGTCGCGGAGTTCGACTTCGCGGGCGAGCACTACCGGCAGTCCGAGCTGTTCTTCGTGGTCCGCGTGGCGACGCACGAGGTCGACACCAGCGGCTTCCAGCCCCTGGAGGCGTCGGCGATCGACGGGCACCGCTGGTGGAGCCTCGAGGAGCTGCGGACCACGGCGGAGCGCGTCTACCCGGCGGCACTGGCCGCCGAGCTCGACCGCCTGCTGGCCGGGCGGGCCCCGGCGACGCCGTACGAGGTGGCGTGATGGCGGCCACCACGGCCCGTGCCCGGCGCAGCACCGTCCCGACCCTGCGCGTCGAGCGCGCCCTGCTGCGCGAGAGGGGCATGCGCCTCGCGGCGGTCGACGAGGTCGGCCGGGGGGCGCTCGCGGGTCCGGTCAGCGTCGGCGTCGTGCTCGTGGACCTCGCGGTGAGCACGGCACCGAAGGGGCTGCGGGACTCCAAGCTGCTGACCCCCGAGGCGCGGACCACTCTCGCACCCCGGCTCCGCCGCTGGGCCCCGGCCCACGCGGTCGGTCATGCGAGTGCCCGCGAGATCGACACGATCGGGATCCTGCGCGCCCTGCGACTGGCCGGCGAGCGCGCTTTCGCCCAGCTCCCCGAGGAGCCCGACGTGGTGCTCCTGGACGGCTCCTACGACTGGCTGACCCGTCCCGGGTCGGGCGAGCAGCCCACCCTGTTCGACGATCCCGCAATCCTCGAGGCGCCACCCGGTCCCGAGCGGGACGTCCGCACGCTCGTCAAGGCGGACCTGCGCTGCGCCGGTGTCGCCGCGGCGAGCGTTCTCGCGAAGACGGAGCGCGACGCCCTGATGGTGTCGTTGGCGTCCCGGTTCCCGGCGTACGGCTGGGAGGTCAACAAGGGCTACGCGACGCCCGACCACCGCGCCGCGCTGCGCGAGCACGGGGCGAGCGAGGAGCACCGCCGGTCGTGGAACCTCTGGGGCGAGGACCGCGACGACCTCGGCGAGGAGGAGGATCGCGAGCCGGACGACGGCATGCTGGACGAGGGCGAGCAGGAGGAGGACCGCTGGTGAGCGCCGAGGACCTCGAGCGGTACGAGACCGAGATGGAGCTGCAGCTCTATCGCGAGTACCGCGACGTCGTGGGCCTGTTCACCTACGTGGTGGAGACCGAACGGCGCTTCTACCTGACCAACCACGTCGACCTGCAGGTGCGCACCGCAGACGGGGAGACCTACTTCGAGGTCACCATGAGCGACGCCTGGGTGTGGGACATGTACCGGCCGGCCCGTTTCGTGAAGAACGTCAAGGTCCTGACCTTCAAGGACGTCAACGTCGAGGAGCTCGCGAAGCCGGACCTGCAGGTCCCCGAGGAGTGAGGACCCGCGGATCGCGCGCGGCGGCGCCGGTCGGTCGGGGTCACGCACCCGCCTGGTGATCGCCGCAACCCGGCGACCCACCCGCGGCTCCAGCCGCCGTCCACACCGGCGGCTCCAGCGGCCGTCGTCCACACCTTCCGGCGCGGACCTGATCCCTCCCCGCGACTTCGACACGCTGTCGGCGGAGGTGGTTCGGGGTGCGGGCCAAGGACGCGCTGGGTCGTTACGGGGAGGACCTCGCCGCACGGCATCTGAGCGAGGCGGGGCTCGTCGTGCTGGAGCGCAACTGGCGCTGCCGCGAGGGCGAGATCGACATCGTCGCGCGTGACGGCGACGTGCTCGTGGTGTGCGAGGTGAAGACGCGCCGGAGCACGGCGTACGGCTCCCCCCTGGAGGCGGTGACCGACGGCAAGGCGGCCCGCCAGCGCGTGCTCGCGGCTCGCTGGATCGCCGAGCGCGGCATCCACCCACGGGCCGTCCGCTTCGACGTCGTCGCGGTGCTCGCCCCGAGTCGGGGGCAGCCGGTCCTCCGCCACGTCAAGGGGGTGATCTGAGCGGTGGCGCTGGCTCGGACCCGGGCCGTCGCGCTGACCGGTGTGCACGGCCAAGTGGTCGACGTCGAGGTCGACCTGGCCCAGGGGCTGCCCAGGACCACCATCGTGGGTCTCCCCGACACCTCGCTCAACGAGGCGCGGGAGCGCGTCCGCGCGGCGATGGCCAACTCGGGCCAGGCCTGGCCGGACACCAGGGTCACGATCAACCTCTCGCCGGCCTCGCTGCACAAACACGGCAGCGCCTTCGACGTCGCGGTCGCCGTGGGGCTGCTCGCGGCCACCGAGGTGGTACCCGCCGAGCAGGTCGCGTCCCTGGTATGCATCGGGGAGCTCGGGCTCGACGGGGCGGTCAGGGCGGTCCGCGGTGTCCTGCCGTGCGTGCTGGCGGCCCGGTCGGCCGGCTTTCGCCGCGTGGTGGTGCCCGCCGGCAATGCCGCCGAGGCCGGGCTCGTCCCGGACGTCCGCGTCCTGCCGTTCGGGACCCTGCGCGAGCTCGTCGAGGTGCTCACCGGTGTCGCCGCCGAGCCGGTGACGGCCGTGCCCTCCGACGTGGCGCTCCCGCCGGGGGAGGAGGACCTCAGCGACGTCCTCGGCCAGCAGGAGGGCCGCTGGGCGTTGGAGGTCGCGGCGGCGGGCGGCCACCACCTGCTGCTGCACGGCCCGCCCGGCGCGGGCAAGACGCTCCTGGCGGAGCGGCTGCCGACCATCCTGCCGCCGCTCGAGCCCGACGAGGCGCTGGAGGTGACCGCCGTGCACTCCGTCGCCGGGACGCTGCCCCCCGGTCACCCGCTGCTCACCCGAGCCCCCTTCCAGGCGCCGCACCACTCCGCCTCGGCGGCGGCCCTGGTCGGCGGCGGCTCGGGCACGGCGCGCCCGGGTGCGGTGTCGCTCGCCCACCGCGGGGTGCTCTTCCTCGACGAGGCGCCGGAGTTCGCCTCCGAGGCGCTCGAGGCGCTGCGCGGTCCGCTCGAGACGGGGACGGTCGTGCTGGCGCGCTCCAGGGCGACCGTGCGGCTGCCTGCCCGCTTCCAGTTGGTGCTCGCCGCGAACCCCTGCCCCTGCGGGCAGGCGTACGGCTCGGGCGCGTCCTGCCGGTGCACCCCCCTGCAGGTGCGCCGCTACTTCGGGCGGCTGTCCGGTCCGCTGCTCGATCGCGTCGACCTCCAGGTGGGTGTCCGCGACGTGCCCCAGGCGGTGCTGCTCGACGGGTCCCGCGGCGAGTCCTCCGCCGAGGTGGCGCAGCGGGTCCAGGCTGCCCGGGAGCGGTCGGCCGCCCGGCTGTCGGGCACGCCCTGGCGGCTCAACGCAGAGGTCCCCGGCTCCTACCTTCGTGACCATCTCCCGCTGGACGAGCAGTCGCGTCAGGTCCTGCACCGAGCCGGCGGGCGGCTCTCGGCACGCGGCCTGGACCGCGTGCTGCGTGTGGCGTGGACCGTCGCGGACCTCGCGGGGCGCGACCGGCCGCGTCCGGCCGACGTCCTGAGCGCCCTGACCCTGCGGCTCGGGCAGCTGCGCGGTGCGGCGTGACCCTCGATACCGAGCGGGTCGCCCGTGCGGTGTGCCTGCGCATCGCCGAGCCGGGCGATCACCGCCTGGCCTCGCTGGTGGAGACCCACGGCGCGGCCGGGGCCCTCGAGCAGATCCGAGCCGGACGCGGCGTCGCCGAGCGCTGGCTGGTCCGCCTCCCGTCGGCGGACGGCCGGGCGGATCTGGACGCCGCCGCCGCAGCCGGCGCGCGGCTCGTGGTGCCCGGCGACCTCGAGTGGCCGACGGATCGCGTCGAGGGACTGCTCGCGCCACCGCTGGGCCTGTACGTGCGCGGCAGCGCGAGCCTGCGCTCGTTCCTGGAGCGCTCGGTGGCCGTGGTCGGCTCGCGCGCGTCGACGGCGTACGGCGAGCACGTGGCGGCCGAGATCGCCGCCGACCTCGCCGCGGCCGGGTGGACCGTGGTCTCCGGCGGGGCGTACGGCATCGACGGAGCCGCCCATCGAGCCGCCCTCGCCGTCGGGGGCCGCAGCGTCGCCATCCTCGCCAACGGGATCGACCAGTCCTATCCCCGCGGCCACGTCGCGCTGCTCTCGCGGATCGCCGCCACCGGACTGCTGGTCACCGAGCTGCCGCCCGGCGAGCACCCGAGCCGCTCACGCTTCCTCGAGCGCAACCGGCTCATCGCGGCACTGACCCTGGGCACGGTGGCGGTCGAGATGGCGCTGCGCAGCGGGGCCGCGACCACTGTCGACCGGGCGCACGAGCTCGGCCGGGTGCACATGGCCGTGCCCGGTCCGGTCACCTCGCCGATGTCCGCCGGGTGCCACCACTGGATCAGCAGCCGCAATGCCTCTCTGGTCACCTCGGCCGCGGACGTCCTCGCGCTCGTCGCCCCGTACGGCGAGGCCGCCGAGGCGGACCCGCGTGGGGAGGTTCGTCCCACCGACGCCCTGGCCCCCGAGGAGCTGCGGCTCTTCGACGCGCTGCCGGTCGCGGGGTCCCGGCCCCTCGCCGAGCTGGCGGGTGCCGCCGGTATCGCGCCTCGTGACCTGGCCGAACGGCTGGACGTCCTGCTCAGGCTGGGCCTGGCCACCTGCGACGGCACCCACGTCTCGCGCACGACGCGCGGGCGTGGTGCTTGATCGGACGGGCGCGCCCCTTGACGCTAGGAACATGGCAACGGGGGCGGCGCTCGGCTCGTCGGGGGTTGCCCAGCCCCTGCCCGAGGAGTTGCAGGCGGCGCTCGACCGTTACGACGACCACGTCCGCCTGGTGGCGTCGCGCTCGGAGCACACCCGCCGGGCGTACGTGGGCGACGCCTCGTCGCTGCTCGCCTACGCCGCCGCCCGCGGTGTGGCGCGGGTCGCGGACCTCGACGTCGCGGTGCTGCGTGGCTGGCTGGCCCTGCAGGCCCGGCACGGCGCCGCGCGGGCCAGCCTCGCCCGACGGGCCGCCGCCGCACGTGCCCTGACCCACTGGGCCACCCGGGAGGGGTTGCTCGCGAGCGACCCCGGCGTCCTGCTCGGCACCCCGAAGGCGGTCCGGGTCCTGCCCGAGGTGTTGCGGCAGGACCAGGCCGCCGTGCTCATGCACGTGGCGGAGGTGGGCGCCGATGACGGCTCGGCCGCGGGGCTGCGGGACCGCGCCGTGCTGGAGGTCCTCTACGCGGGCGGCCTTCGGGTGGCCGAGCTCGTGGGGCTCGACGTCGACGACGTCGACCGTGCCCGGGGGACGGTTCGGGTGCTGGGCAAGGGGGACAAGCAGCGGACGGTGCCGCTGGGCCGACCCGCGCTGCACGCGCTGGAGGAGTGGCTGGCCCGAGGGCGGCCGCGGCTGTGGACCGCCGAGTCGGGGCCCGCCCTCCTGCTGGGGGCGAGGGGGCGACGCCTGGGCGTACGGGCCGTCCGCGAGCTCGTGCACCGGGCCCTGCGAGACGTCCCCGGCGCGCCCGACCTCGGTCCGCACGGTCTGCGCCACACGGCGGCGACGCACCTGTTGGAGGGGGGCGCGGACCTCCGTAGCGTCCAGGAGCTTCTCGGCCACGCTACGCTCGCCACGACACAGATCTATACGCATGTCTCCGTCGAGAGGCTGAAGGCCACGTATGAGCAGGCGCACCCCCGAGCCTGACGCCGCCGGCGTCGAGGCCGAGGCCCCGCTCGACGAGGTCGAGGACGAGGTCGAGGACGACGTCGACGCTGGCCTCGACGAGGACCTCGAGCTCCCCGACCCGGAGGACGCCGAGGCGGCGCTGCGCCAGCTGTGGGGGGAGTTCAAGGAGACCGGTGACCAGCAGCTGCGCGAGCGGCTGATCCTGCACTACAGCCCACTCGTGAAGTACGTCGCGGGTCGCGTGGGGGTCGGCCTGCCGCCCAACATCGAGCAGGCGGACCTGGTCTCCTACGGGATCTTCGGGCTGATCGACGCCATCGAGAAGTTCGACCTCGAGCGGGCGATCAAGTTCGAGACCTACGCGATCAGTCGTATCCGCGGGGCCATCATCGACGAGCTGCGCGCCATCGACTGGATCCCGCGGTCGGTTCGCTACAAGGCGCGCGAGGTCGAGCGGGCCTACGCCCAGCTCGAGGCCACGCTGCACCGGTCCCCGACCGAGCCGGAAGTCGCCGCGGAGCTGGGCATCGGCCTGGACGACCTGCATGCGATCTTCGGTCAGGTCTCGTTCGTCAACGTCCTTGCCCTCGACGAGCTGCTCAACGTCAACGGCGAGAAGGGCGACAAGGTCA
>DATJPE010000036.1 GCA_035506535.1 Actinomycetes bacterium
CGCCGCGAAGACCTTCGCCTCGGACACCGCTATGAGGGTGACGACGGATGCGGTGCAGCTCCTCGGTGGGTACGGCTACGTCAAGGACTACCCCGTCGAGCGGATGATGCGCGACGCGAAGATCACCCAGATCTACGAGGGCACCAACCAGATCCTGCGCCTCGTGATGGCCCGCGGCCTCCTGCGCTAGCGCTGATGTCGGCGGACGGTGGCAGGATCCCGAGTCCGTGAGCCGCTTCGCCGGTCTGCTGGGTGTGACCCTGCTCGCCCTGACCGGGTGCACGGTGACGTCCAGCGTCGGGCAGCCCTCGTCGTCGCCAGCGCATGCGCACTCCAGCCGCTCCGCCCCGGTGCGCGTCAGCCGCTCGTCACGCGCCAGCCGCTCGTCGCGGGCCAGCGGCTCGTCACGCGCCAGCCGCTCGTCGCGCCCCGCCGTGGCGCCGGGGGCTGCGTCGGAGGTGGCGAAGGCCCGGGCGATGCTGGCCCGGATCCGGATCGGGTCCCTGTCGTGGGCGACCTACCGGCGCACCGCCGACTTCGGCGAGGCGTGGCTCGACGTCGACGGCGACGGCTGCCGCACGCGCGACGACGTACTGGCCAGGGACCTGACCGTCACCGCGATGCGCAACCGCTGCGTGGTCACGGCCGGCGTCCTGCGCGACCCGTACACGGGAAGACGGATCGAGTTCCACAAGTACGCCGCCGACGAGGTGCAGATCGACCACGTGTTCCCCCTCGCCCTCGCGTGGCGGCTCGGTGCCGCCGGCTGGAGCCGAGGTGAGCGCGTCGCCTTCGCCAACGACCCCGAGGAGCTGCTGGCCGTGGACGGTGCGGCCAACCAGGACAAGGGCGACTCCGGGCCGGACGCCTGGCTGCCGCCGGACCGCGCCTACCGGTGCACCTACGTGATCCGGTTCACGCGCATCGCCTACACCTACGACCTCGAGCTGACCAGATCCATGCGCGACGCGATCGCGCGGCAGCTGGACTCCTGCTCAGGCGTCGTGGGAGACCCGGCCGGCCTGCGGCCCCTGCCGGCCGCGCTCTGGCCCCGTGCCGCCGCTCTCGGCTGACCGGGGCCAGAGCGTGACCCGTGTCAGCTGCAGACGTTGTCGGCGGCGGTACGGGTCTTGATGGTCTGCGCGGGTGTCGCCGACGTGGGCGCCGTGGCCCGGGAGAGCACCGGCCTCGTCACGCCCTTGTAGTCCGAGCCGAGGACGACGAGGACGCTCGCTCCTCGACCGCTGTCCGCGACGAGCTTGGCGCCCGGCAGCGCGGCCTCGACGGTCCTGACCGCCTGGCTGTACCGGGGGTCGTAGTGGATCTCGGTCTGCGTGACGTTGGTGGCCGAGTTGTTGCCCGGTGTCGCCATCGCGAAGCCGACGGCGGCGAGCGCGTTGCTGGCGCTTCGGGCCAGCCCGCTCGTCGTCGTGCCGTTGAGCACCTGCACCTGGATCTGACCCGGCGGCACCGTCGCCTTCGTCCCGGCGGAGCCGACGGTCTTGGGCTTCGCCGGGTTGACCGGCTTGTCCGCCCTGAGGCGGGAGAACAGCAGGTCGGCCTTCGCCGCGTCCCACTTCACCGTCGACCCGAGACCGGGCGCGTCGTAGTTGTTGTTCGCGATCGGGACGGTGACGAACTGAAGGTTCCCCGCGGCGAGGCTGCGCAGCCGGGTGGCGAGGGCCAGCATGTCGGCCTTGCTCAGGTGGTTGTCGACGGTCACCGACGACAGCGCCGCGCCGAGGAACCGGTTGAGCTTCAGGGGGTTCAACAGGATCTGGCGTTGGGTCGCCGCCTTGAACAAAGCGGCGATGAACTGCTGCTGGTGGTCGATGCGCGCGAGGTCCTGGGTGGCGAAGGCGTGCCGGGCGCGTACGTAGGCCATCGCCTCCGTCGAGTCGAGGACGTTCTCGCCCTTCTTGAGGTGCAGGCCGGAGTCCTTGTCGCTGACGGCGGTCGGGCTGCACACGGTCACCGTGCCCACGGCGTCGACCATCTTCACGAAGCCGAGGAAGCTGACCTCGACGTAGTGGTTGATGGTGATACCGGTCGCCAGCTCGATGGTCTTGATGGCCAGCGGGGCCCCGCCGAAGGAGAACGCCGCGTTGAGCTTGTTCTGGGAGGCCGCGTGCCAGTGTCCGCTCGAGTCCTTCCAGCGGGGGATCGTGACCAGTGAGTCACGAGGCAGGCTGACCACGGTCACGCGGTTCCGCGTGGCCGAGATGTGGACCAGCAGCATCGTGTCCGAGCGCTGGCCCGACGCGTTGTCCGCCGTCGCATGCCCGACGTGGAGCTCGTCGATCTGCTTGCGGGTCAGGCCAGCGCGGTTGTCGGAGCCCACGACGAGGAAGTTCTGCGCGACGTCGTTGATCGCGGCGTGCTGCACGGTGACGCCGACGTCCTGATGGTGGATCTTGCCCAGGTAGTGACCGATGCCGACGTAGCCGAGCCCGCTCACCAGCAGGACCATGACCGAGACCACCGCGGCGAGCACCGTCCCCACCCCGACTCCGGGGCGCTTCGGGCCGCCCGGACCGCGGCCGGGTCCGTGCGGGTCGAGCTCCGGAGGCAGCGTGAGCGTGGGGGACTCGCTCATCGGGCTCCTTCGGTCGGGGGCTGGGGCGGCTGAGCATCGCCCGTACGGCGGATCGCGGTCGGACCGTTCCTCCTAGTGTGGACGACCGGCGAGCCTGCGGCGTTGCACGACACCGGCGGGTGTGCAGCAGGTCACACCGGCGAGCGGGGGCGAGGCGCGCCTACCCTTGACGTCGATGAACGCGGACCTGCCCGGCGTCTCGTGCGTGATGCCGGTGCTCAACGAGGCCCGCCACCTCCGGGAGGCGGTGCACGGGGTGCTCGCCCAGGACTACGAGGGTCCCGTCGAGCTGGTGCTCGCGCTCGGCCCGTCGAAGGACGGGACAGACCAGGTTGCCGCCGAGCTGGCCGAGCAGGACCCTCGCGTGCGCTTCGTGCACAACCCGCAGGGGCGCACGCCGGTCGGTCTCAACCTGGCGATCGCCGCCAGCCGCTACGGCATCGTGGTCCGGGTCGACGGCCATGCGGTCCTGCCCAAGGAGTACGTGCGCGTCGCGGTGGAGACCCTGCAGGCCACAGGGGCCGACAACGTCGGCGGGATCATGGCCGCCGAGGGGGTCACCGACTTCGAACGGGCGGTCGCCTGCGCCATGCGCTCCAAGCTCGGTGTCGGCAACGCGCCGTTCCACACCGGTGGCAAGGCCGGTCCCGCGCCGACGGTCTACCTGGGGGTGTTCCGGCGCGAGGCGCTGCAGCGGGTGGGCGGCTACGACGAGGAGTTCACCCGGGCCCAGGACTGGGAGATGAACCATCGCCTTCGCGAGAGCGGCGGCCTGGTGTGGTTCACGCCCGACCTGCAGGTCTCCTACCGGCCTCGCTCCAGCGTCAAGTCGCTGGCTCGTCAGTACCGCGACTACGGCCGCTGGCGTCGTGCGGTGATGCGCCAGCACAGGGACACCGTGTCGCTGCGCTACCTGGCTCCACCACTGGCCCTGCTCGGCTGCGCCGTCGGGCTCGCCCTGGCGCCCCTTCGACCCTGGACCCTGGCTGTCCCCGCGTCCTATGCGGGGCTCGTCGTCGGGGGCGGCCTTGTCGTCTCCCAGGGCGAGCCGGTCCGCGTGCGACTGCGGGTTCCTGTCGCGGTGGCGACGATGCACATGTCGTGGGGCTGGGGCTTCCTCACCAGCCGCGAGCGCACCGGCTGAGCCCCGCGCCGGCCTCGGTCAGGCGAGTGCGGCCAGGAAGCGCGGCGCCTCCTCACGCCAGTCGAGGTGGTCCCGTGCGGCCGCGAGGCCGGCCCGCGACAGGTGCTGGCGCAGGGTGGGGTCGTCGCGCAGACGTCGGACGGCGGTGGCGGCCGCCTCGACGTCGTCGAAGGGGACCACGATCCCGGCGCCCGCCTGCTCGACCAGCGAGCGCGCGACCGGCAACGGGGTGGTGACCACGGGAACGCCCCTGGCCATGTACTCGACGACCTTCGTCGGGAGGGAGTGCCGGTAGTTCGGGAGATCCCGCAGCAGGGACAGCCCCGCGAGCGCCCCCTCGACGCGGGCGAGCGCGACGTCGTTCGGGAGCGGGCCGAGCCAGTCGACGTCGCCGCTCGCCTGGGCCGCCTGCAGCACGGCTCGGGTCTCGGCGTCCCGCGCGGCCCCGATGAGCTCGACGCTGATCGCGTCGGCCTTCAGACGTCGGCCGAGCTCGGCCATCTCAGCGGCACCGCGCTCGAGGGTCAGCGAGCCCACGTAGACCACCCGGTCCGCGCCGGGCGGCGCCGGGTCGGTCACCGGCACGACCGGGAGGTTGCGGACCACCGGGTGCTGGTCGTGGAAGCGCCCGGCGTAGGCCTCCTCGGCGAGCACGAGGCGCACCCGGCGCTCGGCCGTGAGCTCGGCCCAGCGAACGGGGCGCGCCAGTGGCGCGCGCAGCCAGCGGGGCAGCCAGGGCTTGGCGACCAGGGTGGCGGCGGTGTCCTCGTGGACGTCCCACACCCGGACCAGCCCGGGCCGCGGCCGGGGCAGCGCGAGCAGCAGCTCGGGGTCGTGGACGACGATCACGTCGGCGGTGGGCGCGAGGCGGCGCAACGCTCGCCGGGCAGCCAGGAGGGCCCTCACCCGCCGCCGCCCGACGGCTCGTGGTACGTCGACGACCGTGACGGCCTCCGGGACGGAGGCCCGGCCGGTTGCCGACCACGGTGCGACATAGGTGACCGTGTGACCGGCGTCGAGGAGCGCGGCGATCTCACGGTGCAGGATGCGAGCGTCCTGGGGGTCGTGGACGACGGTGGCCACGACGACGTGCATCAGGTCGTCTGCTTCTCGGCGCTCTTGGTGTACAGCTCGGCGACCTCGTGGACGTCCCCGTCGGCGAGGATCTTGCCCTGGTCCATCCAGATCCCTCGGGTGCAGCTCTCGAGGATCGAGGGCAGGGAGTGGCTGACCACGAAGATCGTGCCGGCCTCCTCGCGCAGCCGCTTGATGCGGCCCTCGCTCTTCCTGCGAAACGCCGCGTCACCGGTGGCCAGCGCCTCGTCGACGAGAAGCACCGGTGGCGTGCGCGACGTCGCGATCGCGAAGCGCAGGCGCGCCCCCATGCCGGAGGAGTAGGTGCTGAGCGGGTTGTCGATGAACTCACCGAGCCCGGAGAACTCGACGATCTCGTCGTAGAGGTCGTCGATCTCCTTGTTGCTCAGCCCCATGGCGAGGCCGCCGAGACGGATGTTGCGGGCCCCGGACAGCTCGGGCATCAGGGCTGCGCCGACACCCAACAGCGTCGGCTGCCCGAGGGCGTACACCCGGCCCTGGGTCGGCGGGTGCAGGCCGGCGACGACGCGCAGGAGGGTGGACTTCCCGGAGCCGTTGCGGCCCATCAGCCCGATCGACTCGCCCTGGTAGGCGGTGAAGGTGACACCGCGAACGGCGTGCACCTCCTTCATCCGACCGGGGCCGGACGCGATCAGCCGGCTGCCGCGGGTGGCGGCGCGGGAGCGCTCGGTCTTGACCTTGTAGACGACATGGACGTCGTCGACGATGACCGTCGGCCGGCGCTCCCCGGGCCGGGGCGCGGCCGCGAGACTGGTGGCCGCCTCACGCGTAGCCATAGCGCTCCTCGGCCCGCCAGAAGACGACCGTTCCGATCGCGAGGAACACCGCCGCCCAGACGACCGCCCAGAACAGCACCAGGTTGGAGATCGGGATCGACCCGAGGAACGCGTAGCGCATGATCTGCAGGTACACCGCGCCCGGGTTGTAGTAGGCGAGCACCTGGATGAAGTGCGGGGCGTGCGCGTAGCGCACGTGCACGTTGAAGAAGATGCCCGTGAAGTACATCCACATCCGGAGCACGAACGGCAGCAGGTCGCCGATGTCCCTCCACCGCGAGGTGGCCCACGCGGCCAGCATCGCGGCCCCGGAGCAGAACAGGCCCATGAGGGCCAGGCACGGTGGGGCGAAGACCCACTGCCACCGCACGCCCTCGCCGGTCAGCAGGACCACGACGATGATGACGGGCAGGCTCGAGAAGAACGCGATGGTCTGCCGCAGCACGACCGAGACGGGAAGGATGATCCGCGGGAAGTGCAGGGACCGGACCAGCGCGCGGTTGGCGGTGACCGAGCCTGCCCCACGCCGGATGCTGCGGTTCAGGAACCACCAGCTGAGCATCCCGACGACCAGGAAGCCGAGGAAGTTCTGGCTGTCCCGGTGGGTGCCCAGCAGCAGGCCGAAGGCCAGGTAGTAGACGATGGTCAGCAGGAGCGGGTTGAGCAGCTCCCACAGCGTCCCGAGCCGGTTCTCGGCGGTGGATGCGATGACGCTGGACTTGGCGAGCTCGGTGGCGAAGTGCCGCCGCCCCCAGGCTTCCTTGACGTAGGCCTTCAGCGGGGGGCGCGTGCCGACGGGCTGGAGCCCCCACCGTTCGGCAAGGGCTGCCGGATCCGCGCCGGTGGCGGAGCGCTGGGTCGACATGGTCGTCACAGTCTGGCCACTCCCTCGCCGACAACCTTGCCACGCGTGTCGAACAGGCGCCTGGCGGTCGCGGCAACGAAGTCCAGGTCGTAGGCCGTGTGGTTCTGGAGCAAGACGCTGAGGTCTGCCTTGGCCAGCTCGGTCTCCAGGTCGTCGGCGCGGGTGACGGCCACGCCGTTGACCCGCCATTCCTGGACCAGAGGGTCGTGGAACACCACGTCGGCTCCCTTGGCGAGAAGCTGCGCGGCCACGGGCTTCGCGGGCGACTCCCGCTCGTCGGCGATGTCGGGCTTGTACGTCACCCCGAGCAGTAGCACGCGCGCACCGCGCAGTGCCTTGGACTCCTCGTTGAGCAGGTCCTGCATGCGGCGCACGACGTAGTCGGGCATCCCCGCGTTGATCTCCTGCGCGAGCTCGACGAACCGAAACGGGTAGCCGAGCTTGGCCCGGACGTTGTAGGAGAGATAGTTGGGGTCGATGGGGATGCAGTGGCCACCGACGCCGGGCCCGGGGTAGAACGCCTGGAAGCCGAACGGCTTCGTGCGGGCCGCCTCGATGACGTTCCAGAGGTCGATGTCCAGCTCGTGGCAGAAACGGGCCATCTCGTTGACCAGGGCGATGTTGATGTGCCGGTAGGTGTTCTCCAGCAGCTTGGCGGTCTCGGCCTCACGGGTGCCCTTGGTGGGCACGACCGTGTCGACGAAGCGGCGGTAGAAGGCGACCGCCGCCTCGGTGCACGCGGGCGTCTGGCCACCGACCACCTTGGGGGTGTTCCGCATGCCGTAGACGGGGTTGCCCGGGTCGATGCGCTCGGGGCTGAACGCGAGGTGGAAGTCCCGCCCGGCCACCAGCCCGCTGGCCTCGAGGGCGGGCCGCACCTCCTCGTCGGTGGTGCCCGGGTAGGTCGTCGACTCCAGGACGACGAGCATGCCCCGGTGCAGGTGCGCGGCCAGCGTCCGGACCGCCCCGTGCACCGCGCTGAGGTCGGGCCCGCCATCCTCGGAGAGGGGTGTCGGCACGCAGATCACGGCGACGTCGGCTGAGGCGAGGACGGCCGGGTCGGTCGTGGCGCGGAACCCGCCGGCGAGCATCTCGGCGATGTCGGCGTCGGAGAGGTCGTCGACGTGCGAGTGTCCGGCGTTGAGCCCGTCGACGACGTCGCCGCGGACGTCGTACCCCGCCACCCGCAACCCTCGGCGGGAGGCCTCCTGGGCCAGCGGGAGCCCGACGTAGCCGAGCCCGATGACGACAAGATCCATGAGGGCCTTTCGCTGATCGGTGGCTTGTGGAGCTCCGCGCACGAGCGTCACGAGACCCCGAGCGAGGCGTAGGCGGTCAGGTATCGCCGGACCAGTGCCGACCAGGTGCGCTCCTGCCGGACCGTCGTGCGGGCAGCCCGGCCGAGGCTCTGGCGGCGATCCTCATCGTACACGAGCACACCGAGGGTCTCGGCCCACGACGCCGCGTCCCCGGGGGTCGCGAGGAGCCCCGTCTCGCCCTCGCTGACGATCTCCTCGAGGGCCGGGAGCCGGCTCGCGACCACCGGGCGGCCGGTCGCCATCGCCTCGAGCGGCTTCAGCGGCGTCACCAGCCTGGTGACGCGCGCGTCGATGCGCGGCACGCAGAACACGTCGATCGCGGCGTGGTAGGCGCGGACGGCGGCATGGGGCACCCGACCGGTGAACACCACCCGCTCGCCGAGGCCGAGCTCGACCGCCCGACGCTGCAGGGCGGCCCGCTCGGTGCCGTCGCCGACCACGAGGGCGCGGACCGGTACGCCGGAGTCCGCCAGCAGGCGCACGGCCTCCAGCAGTGTCCCCACCCCCTCGTAGGCCACCAGGTTCGACACGAGCCCGACGAGGACCTCCTCGCGGGAGACGCCCAGTCGCGCGCGCAGCGCGGCCGGGTCCGGCGGCTCGGCCAGGAACGCCTCGTCGACCGCGTTCGGCACGACGAGGACCTTGTCGGCTCCGACGCCTCGCCCGACGATCTCCTCACGCATCACCTGCGCGAGGGTGACCACGAGGTCGGCCCGCAGCATGCAGTCGGTCTCCACCTCGCGCGCCATGCGGTACCGGTCGGTTCCCTCCAGGTGCTCACCGTGGCGCGAGAGCCAGGTCTCCTCGAGGAAGCCCCTGACCTCGTAGACGACCGGGACGCCGAAGCGGTCGCGCAGCTCGAGGGCGACCTGGCCGTTCAGGTGCTTGGTCGCCGCGTGGAGCAGCGCCGGCCGCAGCTCTCGCACGAGCTCGGATGCGGCCGCCGTGTGCGCGCGCAGGTGGACGTCGTCGGGCCACGGGGCCGGACCCCACGGCAGCAGCCGGTGGTAGGGGACCCCCTCCACGACGTCCTGCGCCCGCGCCGTGGGGTGCCCCTGCTCGACAGGGAAACCCAGGCGCGTCGCCACGTGTGCGTCCAGCCCCGCCTCCCGTTGCGCCCTCGCCAGCGCCTGGGTGCGTACGTTGTAGCCGGCGGAGCTCCACGGCAGCGAGTTCGTCACCAGGTGCAGGACGCGGCGCTGGACCGGCGCGTACGTCGGGTCCGGTGACAGCGTCCGGCGGTGGGGTGACAGGACGGCCACCTCGCCGGCGAGCCGGCGGGCCACCCGCCGGTTGCGACGTCCCTGCGACCCTCCGGCGCCGGCGGGCGACCCGGCGAGCTCCACGGCGTCGCGCAGCCGACCCTCCCGCCACGCCACGAGCGCGGCCAGGCGTGGCCGGGCGGGGTCCAGCGCCGGCAGGCCGGCGAGGAGCTGGCCGGCCAGGACCGGTCGGTCCACGGCGACCGCGAAACTGACCAGCCGGCGACGCGTCGCGGGGCTTGCCGTGGCACCCGAGACCAGGGCCATCGCCTCGGAACGGCGGCCGGAATCCCAGAGCAGCACGGCGCGCACCGCGGGCAGCCGGTGCTCGGGCAGGCGTCGGAGCAGCGCGGGTACGGCTCGCGCCTTGACCCGCTCCGGCAGCACCCGCAGACCAAGCAGCGTCGCCGCGATCGGGTCGTCGCGCAGCGACCGCGCGGCGACCGAGCCCGCGAGGGGGAGGTTGCGCGCGAGGCGGACGGACCGCTGCACCCACCCCTCCTCTAGAATCCGGGCGACATCTGAAGCGAGAGGCCAGCATGCCCGACCCCTCGACCCCGACGCGCACCTCGGCCGGACCGGTCGTCCACGTGACCGGGGCCCGACCCAACTTCCCCAAGGCCGCCCCGGTCATCAGTGCCCTCGACAAGCTCGGCGTCGAGCAGCTCCTGGTGCACACCGGTCAGCACTACGACGCCCGGATGTCCGAGGTGTTCTTCCGGCAGCTGGGCCTGCCGGAGCCGGACATCAACCTGGAGGTTGGGTCCGGCACGCATGCCGTCCAGACGGCGGCGATCATGGTCGGCCTTGAGGAGCTGTTCCTCGCTCGGCGCCCCGTCCTGGTCGTCGTCTACGGCGACGTCAACTCCACGGTGGCGGCGGCACTGGTGGCGGCGAAGCTGCTGATCCCGGTCGCACACGTCGAGGCCGGGCTGCGCAGCTTCGACATGACCATGCCCGAGGAGGTCAACCGTCGCCTCACCGACCAGCTCTCCGAGCTGCTCCTGGTCACCAGTGCGGACGCCGTCGGCCACCTCGCGAACGAGGGGCTGGCCGTCGAGCGCATCCACTTCGTCGGCAACCCGATGATCGACACGCTGCTCGCGAACCTCGACCGTTACGACGCCGCGGCGGCGAGGGCCTCGCGCGGACTCGTCGGGCCGTATGCCGTCGCGACGCTGCACCGCCCCTCCAACGTCGACGCCGAGGAGGCGGCCCGCGACCTCGTGGCCGCGCTGCACGGCGTCGCCGACCTCGTGGACCTCGTTCTCCCGCTGCACCCGCGAGGCCGGACCATGCTCGAGAGCGTGGGGCTGCTCGACCACCCCCGGCTGCACGTCGAGGAGCCCCTCGGCTACGTGGAGTTCATGGGTCTCGTGCGTGGCGCGGCGCTGGTGCTCACCGACTCCGGGGGTGTCCAGGAGGAGACGACGGTGCTCGGCGTCCCGTGCCTGACGATGCGACCGAACACCGAGCGGCCGGTGACCATCACGGACGGGACCAACCGACTCGTGCGGCCCGAGAATCTCCTCGAGGCCGCGCGCGAGGTGCTCGCCCGACCGCCGGGGGAGCGGTGGCCGGTGCCCCCGCTGTGGGACGGCCACGCGGGCGAGCGCATCGGCCGGGTCATCGAGCGCTGGCTCGCCGACCGGACGTGACCGCGGACGCCTCGCCCGAGGCGGTGCGCTCGGCGTGGGTCGCGCAACGTCGTCGCTCCGGCCGGCTCGGCCAGCTCCGCCGGGCCGCGGCGCGGGCCCGGGCCGGTGACGTGCGTCAGGCGGTGCCGCGCGCGTTCGCCGCGATCGCCCACCCGGCGCGGCCGGCACCTCGAACCGTCCGGGTGGACGACCTCGTGCTCCCCGTGCTGACCCCCGAGGCGATACCGCCCCGCCGCCGCGACATCGCCGCCACGGTGCTCGACGCTCGCGCGGCCGCCTCGCTGCGCCCCGAGTGGGAACAGCTCGACCTGCTCTCCTCGACGTGGCGCTCGCAGCTGGCCCCTCGGCCCGCGCTCGTGCTCGTCCAGGCCTCCGCCGCCTCGCTCTGGCCCCCGGAGGAGCTGGCCGGCCTTCGCGCGTGGTGCAGTCGCGACGCCATCCCGTTCCTGCTGTGGGCGGACGAGGCGGTGCCCGAGTCCCTGGCCGCCGACCAGGTCGTCGTCCTGGGGCCGTGGGCCCAGCCCAGGCTGCACCGGCCCGTCCTGTGGGGGCCCGGCCGCGTCTACGCCCTCGCCACCGATGACCCGCCGCCGCGCGAGCTCGCCCCGCTGCTGGCGGGCGCGGCGGGCTTGGCGCCGGTGCACCTCGTGCCGGACCGGCACCGCCTTGACGCGCAGGCCAGCGTCGCGGTCCACCTGCACGCCGGGGCGCCGCAGCGACTCGTCGAGCTGGCCGCTGCCGCCACCCCTGTGCTCACGGTGGCCGAGGCGGACGCGGAGCGGATCCTGGGTCGCGATCTGGCCCAGGTCGCGACCACCCCCGAGCAGGCCCACGAGGTGCTGGCCGACCTGCTCTCGGACGCCGACGCGCGCGACCGGCTCGGCCACCGGCTGCACCGCCGGGTCCTCGACACCCACACCGCCGGCCACCGCGTCGAGGAGCTGCTCGAGGCCGCCGGCATCGCGAGCGCCGCGTCGACGCCCGGGGTGAGCGTGCTGCTCGCGACCAACCGGCCAGGGCAGATCGACCACGCCCTGGCGCAGGTGGCCGGCCAGACCTGGCCCAGCCTGCAGCTCGTCGTCGCCCTGCACGGTCCGATCGCCGACCCGGAGCAGGTGGCGGCGCGCGCGCGGGCCGCTGGCGTGGACGACGTGGTGGTGGTGGTCGGGGATGCGACATGTTCGCTGGGTGCCGTCCTCGACCTCGCCCTGGACGCGGCGGACGGCGACGTGGTGGCCAAGGTCGACGACGACAACCTCTACGCCCCGGCCTACCTCACCGACCTCGTGCGCGCCCTGGACTGGTCGGATGCGCACGTCGTGGGCAAGTGGGCCCATCACGTCTGGGTGGAGGGCGAGCGCCGGCTGCTGCTGCGCTTCGCCGGGTCCGAGCACCGGTTCACCGACAAGGTGCAGGGCGGCACCCTGCTCGTCCGCGGGGACGTCGCTCGCAGGCTGCGCTTCGACGACCTGCCCCGTGGCGTGGACACGGCGTTCCTGCGCCGCTGTGACGAGCTGGGCCTTCGGGTGTACTCCGCCGACCGCTGGAACTTCGTGTCGGTCCGCCGTGCCGACCCGAGCGACCACACGTGGCCGGCCACTGCGGAGCAGCTGCAGGCGGGCGACACCGTCGTCGTCGCCTCCGGTGCCGACCTCGACCCGCTGGCCGTCGTCAGCGTGTGACCCCAACCAGGCGCGCTGTCGACCGGGCGCAGCCAGCGACCTGGCGCCGCTGTGGCTAGGAGCAGATGTTCTGGCTGGCGGAGCGACCGCCGAAGCTCGACGTCGGGGAGGGGCTCGCCGAGCTCGTCGGGACGGTGATGGTCACCTTCGAGGCGCCCGTGAAGTCCGGGCCGACCACCAGCTCGACGACCTGCCCCAGGCCGCTGACCTCCTCGGTCGTGGCCCCGGTGGCCGCGGCGAGGGTGCGGGCCGACTCATCGCGCGGGGCCGACCAGCGCACCACTGTCGCGCTCACGTGCTTGGTGTCGCCGACACCGACCACGTTGTAGCCGAGTGCCTTGAGCTCGGCCGCCGCCTTGGCTGCCGCCCCAGCGGTGCCGACGCCGTTGAGGACGCGCACGCTGATCGTCGACGGGGCGGCGACCAGCGGAGAGGCGGTGGGCGACGCCGTCGGAGACGGCGTCGCACTCGAGGCGGCCTTGGCCGCGGCCGCCGTCCCCGGCAGCGGCTCGTCGTTGGCGAGCAGGTCCCAGAGCGTCTGGGCGCTGGACGCCCACTGCAGCCGGTTGTGGTCCGGCGGGTAGGGCACGGTCGGGACCGTGACGAACTGGATCCGGCTCAGCCCGATGGTGCGGACCTGCTCGCCCAGGGAGGCCAGCTTCGACGGGCTGCCCAGTCCCTTGTCGGTGGTGAGCGACTTGGTGGCCGCGTTGAGGAACTCATAGAGCCGAGTCGGCTGGAAGAGCATCTTCGTGCTGGTCACCTGCTGGATCAGGGCGGAGAGGAAGGTCTGCTGGCGCGAGATGCGCTCGAGGTCGCTGCCGTCCCCGATGTGACGGACACGCACGTATCCCAGGGCCTGCAGGCCGTCGAGCTTCTGCTTGCCGGCGGGCAGGTCCAGGTGGATGTTCGGCACGTTGATGGCCTGCGGCAGGCACACGTTGACCCCGCCCAGGGCGGTGACCATGCTGCGGAAGCCCTCGAAGTCCACGACGAGGAAGTGGTCCAGCCGCAGGTGGGTCAGCTGCTCGACGGTGTCCCGCGCGCAGACCGGCCCGCCGATCGTGTACGCCTCGTTGAACATCCCGAGGTGCGCCGGGATGACCGCTCCGTTCGAGCCCTTGCAGTTGGGGATCTGCACCATGGAGTCGCGCGGGATGCTGACACCGACGGCCCACTTCCGGTTCGCCGACAGGTGCAGCACGATCGTGGTGTCCGATCGGCCGGCTCCCTGCTCGCCGCCGATGAAGCCGTTGGTGCCGTTCCTCGTGTCCGAGCCGAGGATCAGGACGTTCAGCGCCGTGTGCTTGACGTGCCGGTCCGCCGACGGGGTGGGGGAGGCCGACGGCCGGACCACGCCGGGCGCCGACTGGTCCGAGATCGTGGTGATGTTGCCCTTGAGGTGGTAGTACGCGTACGCCGCGCCGCCGGAGACGAGCAGGATGAGCACCACCAAGACGGCGAGGCCGGTGCGCACGACGGTGCGTCGCCGACGGTGCGCCGGCGGAGGCGAGGTCGTGGGGGTCGGGAGGTCGGGCGTCCCCTGGCTCTCCTCGGACACGCCTCGGCAGGTCCTCTCATCGGTCGGGGCGCGCGGCGGGCCCCAAGGGCCTGCGGTGGCACAGTCTAGGTCGTCTCAAGGAGAGACGATCGAGCGGCCACAATAGTTGCCTTCGACCCTTACAGATCTCTGTGAGCGGCCCGGTCCGGGGAACTCTCGGTCCCCCGAGCGCTCCTCAGGTCGGCATCAGCCCGACCCATCGCATCAGTTCGGGGCCCAGACGACCGTCGCGCGTTCCTCGGCCGCCAGCTCGGCGAGCCGGCCCGGGTCCGCGGTCCCGGTGACGAGCACGGTGGAGCCGTCGTCGAGCAGCGGCACGAGGGTGATCGCCAGCAGCCCGCGCGTGCGGTGCGCGGGGTGCGCACTGAGCAGGACGGGACGGGCGCCGAGGGCCGCGGTCCAGGTCCGGGCGGCGGCCACCAGGGCGTTCTCGCGCTGGCGCGCCTCCGGGTCGGCGGAGGGTGCGGCCGGCGGGGGGAGCTCGTCCGGCCCCTCGCGCAACGCGGGCGCGAGGTCCGCGAGCGGCCAGGACGGCTCGTCGTCGAAGGGCAGGCCGAGGGGGTGCAGCCGGCTGATGTAGGTCTGCTCGGCCAAGCCCGACGCCCCCGCGTCGGGGCCGACGACGGCGACCGAGGTGGCCGGGGCCGGCTGGTCCGAGACCACCACCTCGTGACCGGCGTGCCACGCACCGAGGGCCAGGGCCCCGACGAGCCAGTGCGTGGGCACGCCGAGCCGGACGCCGCCGCCCGGCTTCGCCGAGGAGAACAGCGACGACGCCTTCGCGACGGTGTTGGCCAGGCTGATGGCCGACAGCTCCACCCGGCTGCCCAGGGCCTCGTCCCGGTGCACGAGGACCGGCCGCGCCGCGCTGCCGGCGACCCGCCCGACGAGCAGGTCGTGCACGAGCTCAGCCAGCGAGTCGGCCACGACGCCACCATGACAGATCTCGCTGCGGTCTGGACACCCTCGCGGGGACGGGGCCCGATTCGTCCGGATCGTCCCGATCCACCTTCCGCGGGCGGCTTAGGCGCGACTAGGGTCCGGCCGATACCCCTCCTGGGTCCGTGACCACGTCGGGTGAGTGTGGCCGGCCCTGACCGCCACCCGCCGGGCCGACGCCCACGCCGGAAAGGGAGCCGTTCCCCCGTGCCCCCCGTACTGCGCCAGCTCACCTCCGCACTCGTGCTCACTCTGCTCGCGACGGTCGCCGTCGTGGCCCTGCCGACGGTGACCGCCTCAGCCGCCGACCCGCACCCGGTCGCCCCCAGGATCCACACCATCGCCCTCGTCGGGGTGGACGCCACCGCGCTGAGCGCGGCGCGGCGTGCCCCCGCCGCGGTCGCGGACTCGACGGCGGCGTGGACCCGCGACTCCGAGGAGGCACCGGCGGTGCTCACCGGCCAGCTGCGGACCCCGGCGTTCAGCGCCGTCGGTGTGACCTGGCGAAGGCCGGCCGGCGCGGCACCGGACCTGCGGGTCGCCGTGCGCACCTTCGACGGGTCGTGGCAGCCGTGGACCACGCTGGAGGCGGACGCCGACGTGCCGTCCGCGTCAGGAAACGGCCGGGCCGGGACCGACCCCTACTTCGCCGGTCCCTCGACCGGCGTCCAGGTCCGCGTCGACCTCGTGAGCGGGCGCCTGCCCGCCGACCTCCGGGTGGACCTCATCGACCCGGGGACGTCGGCCGCCGACGCGCACCTGGACGCGACCGCGCCGTCGACGGCCGCGGCCGCCACGTCCATGCCGCAGATCGTCACGCGGGCCCAGTGGGGGGCCGATGAGTCGCTGCGCAGCGGCTCCCCGGTCTACGACAGCACGGTGAAGATGGCCTTCATCCACCACACGGCGTCCTCGAACTCCTACACGAAGGCGCAGGCCCCGGCGGCGGTCCGCTCGATCTACGCCTACGACACCGAGGGCCTCGGCTGGTCCGACATCGCCTACAACGTCATCGTCGACAAGTACGGCCAGATCTTCGAGGGGCGCGCCGGCGGCCTGGCCCGGGCGGTCCGCTCGGCGGCCACCGGTGGCTTCAACCCCTCCACGTTCTCGGTGTCGGCGCTGGGCACGTACACCTCGGTCGCCCCCAGCGCCGCGATGCTGCGCAGCATGGAGCGGATCCTCGCCTGGAAGCTGGGGCTCTACCACGTCGACCCGCAGGGCAAGGTCACCCTCGTCGCCTCGAGCGGCGCGGGGACCACCTCCCGGTTCCCCGACGGCACCGCGCACACCTTCAACGCCATCTCCGGGCATCGAGACGCCGGTCTGACGCAGTGCCCGGGCAACATGCTCTACGCCAAGCTGCCGGCGATCCGGTCTGCGGTCGCCAAGATGATGGGGGCGGCGATCCTGTCCCCGCACATGTCCGGATACGTCCTCGCGAAGGGTTCGGCGAAGCCGGTCACCCTCACGGCGAAGGCGTTGGCGGCCCAGCACTGGCAGCTGCAGGTCGCGAACCCGGCCGGGCACCCGGTCCGGACGATCACCGGAACGGCAGCGGCGGGCGGTGCGATCAGCGCGGCCTGGGACGGTACGGCCACCGACGGCGAGCGGGTCCCCGCCGGGGTCTACTCGCTCAGCCTGACGAGCTGGACCTCTGACGCCGCGGCGGTCCCGTTCCTGGCCAAGGTGGCCGTCGACCCCGACCCCGACACCTTCGAGCCGGGCGTGGACGGCTCGACCGTCAAGCTGCAGGGGCTCGGGTACGGCCACGGGCGGGGGATGTCCCAGTTCGGCGCCGCCGGCGCGGCGATCAAGGGCCTGACGGCAGCCCAGATCCTGGCCTTCTACTACCCGGGGACCACCCTGGAGACCGCGCCGAGCACCACTCGGGTGCGCGTCGACCTGCTCGGCCGGGTGCGCAGGGTCGCCGGGGCTCCCGACGTGCGCGTCAAGGCCAGCCCCGGGCTGTTCGTCTCGGACGCCACCAGGGTGGCCGCGCTGCCCTCGAAGCTCGGCGGCGCGAAGGTCACCGTCTGGCGGGCACGCCTGAACTCCCACGGTCACCTCGACCTCTACGGGGTGCATGGGAGCACGTCCACCCCGCTCAAGGGATGGACCGGGCTGAGCGGTGCGCTGCGCTTCACGTCCACGCCCGGGAAGGCGTTCACCGCGCCGCCGGGCGCGCCCTCGACCAGCCGGGTCTCGGTGTACGACACGGCCGGCAGGCTGCGGACCTACCGGGGGACCATCGAGGCCACTCCCGACGCCTCGGGCACCTCCCTGGCCGCGGTCTCCGACGTCCGCCTCGACGACTACGTGCGCTCGGTCGTCTCCGCCGAGCTGCCCGGTGGCTGGGAGCCGGCGGCCTACCAGGCGCAGGCGGTCGCCGCGCGCAGCTACGCCCTCTACAAGAGCCAGCACGCTCCGGCGTCCGCCCGGTGGGACCTGGTCGACAGCACCGCGGACCAGGTCTACGGCGGGTACTCGGGAGAGACCTCCCCCGAGGCGGCGGGCTCGACCGCGACCGCCGGTGAGTACCTCGCCTACCGGGGGAAGGCAGCCTTCGCGCAGTACTCCTCCGCCGACGGCGGCTGGACCGAGGCGGGCAGCCAGCCCTACCTGGTCGCCAAGGCCGACCCCTACGACGCGGTCCTCACCGGCAGCGCCAACTGGGGCCACTCGTGGTCGGGGAGCGTGCGCGCCTCCTCGGTCCAGGCCGCCTGGCCCTCCGTCGGCGCCCTGACGTCGGTCACCGCCTCGGCCCGCGACGGGCACGGGAGCTGGGGCGGTCGGGTCACGCAGGTGACGGTCGTCGGCCGCAAGGGCCAGGTGACGGTCTCCGGAGTGGCCTTCCGCACCGCACTCGGCCTGCGCAGCGACTGGTGGCGCGTCGTGCCGACGCCGGCGCAGCCGCCGTACCCGCAGGTGTCGTCGCCGGTGACGCCGGTACCACCGTCGACCCGCTCGGTGTCGACGGTGCCGACCGCGGTCACCGTGGTGCCGCGGGACCGCAGCGCGCTGCTGAGGTGGGCCCCCCCGGCGAGCTCCGGCAACTCCGCGATCACCGAGTACCAGGTCAGGCTCAACCCGGGCGCCCGGTCCTACCGTGCCGGGCCGACGGCCCGCTCGCTCGTGCTGCCAGCGCTGATCAACGGGTCGACGTACACGGTCACCATCGGGGCTCGCAACGCCCTCGGCCTCTCGGCGACGGTGACCGTGCGCGTCACACCAGGCTCGGCCTGGTCGACGTACGTGCCACTGCCCACACCGACCCTGGCGACCGTCCGGCTGAAGCCCGGCGTGGCGACCCAGGTGCGCGTGAGCGGCACCCAGGGCATCCCCAGCACGCTGGTGGGCTCTGTCTGGCTCCTCGTGTCGACCGGCCGGGCGGCAGCGGCCAGCACGGTGACGCTCGCCCCGTCGGGGCAGGCGGCGGTCGCACCGATCCTGGACCTCGCGCCGGGTTCCTCGGGGGTCGCGTCGACGGTCGTCGCGCCGGGCCGCAACGGGTCGGTGACGCTGGTCTCGCCCCGCGCGCTCAACGTCAGGGTGCGGGCCCTCGGGTACGCCACGCAGGCGGGGGCGGTCGGGCAGCGGCTGGTCACCCTCACCCCCACACCGGTCCGGGGCGGTACGGCTAGCGCCGCCTCGCCGCTCTCGCTCCCCGTCGCCTCCGCGGGCGTCCCGTCGAGCGCGACAGGGGTCCTGCTCGCCCTCACCGCCCGCGCCTCGGCGAGCACCACGCTGCAGGTCGCCGGTTCGGCCGGCGGGCCGTTCGTCCCCCGTCTCGTGCTGCCGGCGGGAGCGACGCAGTCAGCGACGGTGTTCGCGCCGCTGACCGGCGGGGCCGCCGAGGTGGCGGCCGGCGGGTCGGCCACCGTGTCCGCGGTGGTGCTGGGCTACTACCTGCCCGACGACGGTCGCCAGGCGCTGGGTCGCTTCCGCTCCCTCGCGCAACCGGTCCGCGTCGTCGACACCACGGGAGGCTCCGGGCTGGTCGCAGGGAAGGTCCGGCACCTGTCCCTGCTCGGACAGGGGGGACTGCCGGTGAATCGTGTGCGCGCCCTCCTGCTGCAGGTCGACGTCCTGACGCCGACGAGCGTCGGCTTCCTGAGCGTCGGCGGGCACGGCGACAAGGCCACTCGCGTGCTCGCCTACCAGGCCGGCCACGACGCCCGCACCCTGGTCGTGGTCCGACCGGGGACCGGCGACCTGGTGGACCTGATCGCCTCCCGGGGGCGCGCCGACGTGGCGGTCGAGGCGCTCGGCTGGTGGGCCGGATAGGGCCGCTCGTCGGCCCGGCCCCTACCCTCGGGGCATGGAGGCCGTCCTGCTCGTCGGGGGGCTCGGGACGCGGCTGCGGCCGCTGACCCTGCGCTGCCCGAAACCGATGCTGCCCGTCGCCGGGGTCCCGTTCGTGGCCCACCAGCTCGCGCTGGCGGCCGAGGCGGGCGTGACCCGGGTCGTGCTCGCGACGGCGTACCGGCCGGAGGTGTTCGCTCGGCTCGGTGACGGTTCGGCGTGGGGCGTCGAGCTCGTCCTCGTCACCGAGGAGGAGCCGCTCGGGACCGGGGGAGCCATCGCGAACGCGGGCACCCGCCTCGAGAGCGGGGCCGAGGACCCCGTGGTGATCCTCAACGGCGACGTGCTGTCCGGCCATGACCTGCGCGCCCAGCTGCGGATGCACCGGGACGTCGGTGCCGACGTCACGCTGCACCTCGTCGAGGTCGAGGACGCGCGCCCGTTCGGGTCGGTGCCGACGGACGCGACGGGCCGGGTCACCGCCTTCCTCGAGAAGTCCGAGAACCCGCCGACCAACCGGATCAACGCCGGCTGCTACGTGTTCCGTCGGTCCGTCGTGGCCGCCATCCCTTCGGGCCGGGTCGTCTCGGTCGAGCGGGAGACCTTCCCCGGGCTGCTGGCCGGCGGAGCCGTGGTGCAGGGCTACGTCGAGACGGCGTACTGGCTCGACCTCGGCACGCCGGCCGCCCTCGTCCGCGGCTCCTGCGACGTCGTCCGCGGCGTCCTGCACTCACCGGCCCGGCCAGGCCCGGCCGGTGAGTCGCTGGTGCTGGAGGGTGCGCGCGTCGCGCCCGGCGCGAGGATCACCGGCGGGAGCGTCGTCGGTCCCGGCGCCGTCGTCGAGGGCGACGCGATTGTCGACGGCTGCGTCGTCGCCTCCGGTGCCGTCGTGCGGTCGGGTGTGCGCGCCTGTCGGTCCGTCGTCGGGGTCGACGCGGTGGTCGGCGAGCGGACGCGGCTCGAGGACGCGGTCGTCGGTGACGGGGCCTTCGTCGGGGCCGACTGCGAGCTGGTCGCCGGTGCACGGGTCTGGGCCGACGTCCACCTGCCGGACAAGGCCGTCCGCGTCTCCAGCGACGCCTGAGCGTGGGTGCCGCGACGCTCGAGGGACTCTCCCGCACCTGGTCGCCGGGACGTCCGGTCGACCTTGCCGCCACGCTGGGTCCGCTGCGGCGCGGGAGCGGCGACCCGACGTTCCGGGTGGCGAGCGACGGGCTCTGGCGGGCCGTCCGGACACCCGACGGCCCCGGAACCCAACGCCTCGCCGTGCTGGCCGACGCGGTGTCGGCCACGGCCTGGGGTCCGGGTGCCCGGTGGCTGCTCGACACCCTGCCCCGCCTGCTCGGCGCCGACGACGACATCGCCGACTGGGAGGCCCGCGTGCGGGCCGACGACGCGCACCCGCTGATCCGCCGGACCTGGCGCTCCCGCCCCGGCTGGCGGGTGCCGCGCAGCGGGCGGGTGTGGGAGTCCCTCGTCCCGGCGATCCTCGAGCAGAAGGTCACCGGGCTGGAGGCGCGCCACGCGTTCCGCCGCCTGGTCCTGCGCTTCGGCACCCCCGCACCCGGGCCGGCGGGGGTACTTCCCGCCGCGCTCACGGTCCCTCCCGACCCGCGTACGTGGGGCCTGATCCCCTCCTGGGAGTGGCACCGGGCCAGGGTCGGCCCGGAGCGCTCCCGGACGGTGGTCGCGGCGGCGGCGCGGGCGGCCGCCCTCGAGCGGACCCTCGCCCTGCCGCACGTCGAGGCGGAGCGGGCGCTGCGCTCGCTGCCCGGCGTGGGGGTCTGGACCGCGGCGGAGGTGCGCCAGCGGGCGTACGGCGACCCGGACGCGGTGTCCCTCGGGGACGCCCACCTCGCCCAGCAGGTCGTCTACGCGCTCACCGGCGAGATGGACGGGGACGACGCCCGCCTGCTGGAGCTGCTGCAGCCGTACGCCGGGCACCGCTACCGCGTGGTGCGGATGGTCGAGCTGTCCGGGGTGTCCCGCCCCCGCCGTGGCCCGCGCTACGCCCCGCTCGACCACCGCGGGCGCTGAGGCGCGACCGCCTCGGGCACCCCTCCCTAGCGCAGCAGGGTGAACGGCTCGGGGTCGGGGGCTGGCCGCTCGGCGGGGGGTTCGGCGGGGCGGCCCACCGCGACCGCGCCCATCGGATCCCACGCCGGGTCGAGGTCGAGCACCTCGCGGACCACGTCGCGGCAGAACATCGTGCTGGACACCCAGGCCGACCCCAGCCCCTCGGCCGAGAGCGTCACGAGGAGGTTCTCGACGCCCGCTCCCATGGCCGCGACGAACAGCTCCCGCTCGGCCTGGGCGCGCCGTGGGTCGGGATAGGGGTGGAGGCGTTCCGGGACGAGGCAGGGGATGACGAGGTACGGCGCCCGGCGCAGGACCTCGCCACGCCTGAGCCGTCGCCCGACCTGCTCCTCGGTGAAGCCGTCAGCGCGCAGGTCGAGCGCCCACTGCTCCGCCATCGCGTCGAACAACCGTTGCCGCGTCGAGGAATTCTCGACCAGCACGAACCGCCAGGGCTGCGTGTGGTGAGGCGCCGGGGCGGTCACCGCGGCGGCCACCGCGCGCAGCACGTCGGCGCGGTCCACCGGCTCGTCGGTGAAGAAGCGGACGGTGCGTCGGGCCAGCAGGGTCTCCCGGTGGCCGTACCTGAACATGTCCTCCGCCGGCGGCCGCACGTACGCCGCCGCGCCCGGGCCGTCGGGTGCGCCGACCACCCCCGGCAGGCCGCGCACGACGGCGGCCGGGATGCCGGCGAGCTTGCCCTTGACCAGCTCGGCCGCGGCCGCGACCTCGTCGGCCAGCGCGGTCACGGTGACCCCGAGCTCGTGGCCGAAGGCGTCGCGCATCCCACGATGGTCGGCCAGGGGTGCCAGTCCGGCGACGCCGACGGCGACGTCGGTGAGGCCGTAGCGCCACGGCCGGCCGAAGGTGTCCGACACGACGACGGCGACATCGACGCCAGGGCTGTCGCGCAGCGCGGCGCGCACCCGGCGGGCGGAGGCGTCGGGGTCCTCCGGGAGAAGCACGACGCTGCCCTCGGGGGTGTTGCTCGCGTCGACCCCGGCGGCGGCGAGCACGAAGCCGTGCCTGGTCTCGACGATGCGCGTGTCTCCCCTTCGCGCGAGGACGCGAACGGTCTCCTCGTCGATCGCCGACTCCCGGTCCGGGCGCAGCCGTCCCTCGGCCTTGCCGACGACCTTGCTCGTCAAGACGAGCACGTCCCCGTCGCGCAGGTCCGAGAAGGCGGCCGAGACGAGCGCGGCCAGGTCGTCCCCCGGCCCGACCTCCGGCAGACCCAGGACGGGCAGGACGGTCAGCTCGACCGCCGGAGTCGTCACGTCGCCACCTCCGGGGCCAGCTCCAGGGCCAGGTCGAAGGCGGCCCGGGCGAGGGCTCGGGTGGCCTCCGCAGAGCTCATGAGCAGTGGCCGCGCCCGCAGCGTGATGCTCGGCGCCACGACGGTGCCGGCGTCCTGCTCGGCCACCAGCCAGCCGTCGAGGAACGGCTCGTACAGCCGGGCCACCACCTCCGCCGACGTCGGCAGGCCGAGGGCCGCCAGGCAGGCGTCGGCCATGCCGTGCACCGGGGCGGTCCCGATGATCGGGGACACGCCCACGACCGGCGCGGGCGCGCCGAGGAGGGCATCGCGCACCCCCGGCACGGCGACGACCGGACCGATGGAGACGACCGGGTTCGACGGCGGCAGCAGGATGACCTGGGCGCGCTCGATCGCCTCCAGCACCCCGGGAGCCGGCCGGGCGTCCTCGATCCCGACGGGCGCGATGGCCGAGGCGGGCTCGGCGGCGCGCAGGCGTACCCACCACTCCTGGAAGTGCACGGCCCGCCGATCCTCGCCGGAGCCGATCGTCACGTGCGTCTCGACCCGGTCGTCGCTCATGGGCAGGAGGCGGACGCCCGGTTGCCACCGGCTGCACAGGGCCTCAGTGACCGCCGACAGCGGGTAGCCCTGGTCGAGCATCCGGGTCCGCACGATGTGGGTGGCCAGGTCCCGGTCGCCCAGCCCGAACCACTGCGGCTCGGCCCCGTAGGCGGCGAGCTCCTCCTTGACCACGAAGCTCTCCGACCCCCGCCCCCAGCCGCGGTCCTCGTCGATGCCCCCGCCGAGGGTGTACATGACGCTGTCGAGGTCCGGGCAGACCCGCAGCCCGAACAGCGTGATGTCGTCGGCGGTGTTGACCACGACGGTGATCTCGGCCGGGTCGGGCCCCTGCGGGCCGTACGTCGGATCGGCCGCGAGGTCGTCGCGCAGGCCGCGCAGGAAGCGGGCGCCGCCGACTCCGCCCGCCAGCGCCGTGATCCGCACCCGGTCATGCTGTCAGGCGCGGAAAGCGCTCGGAATGGCGCACCTGTGGATATCCCGCTGGACATCCGTCCAGGGGAACCCGCACTTGACGCGCGTCCGTCGACGCGCATGTAATTCCACTCATGTCGTTTCGGGCCTCGGTCCTCCTGCCCGTTCCTGGGGCGCGGACCTGGGCCCGGGGACCTGGGTCGAGGAGGGTCGCGCGATGAGCGTGGTCGAGCTGATGATCTCCCCGCGGAGCCGGTCGATCGCCGGGACGTCCGAGGACGCTGCCCCGGAGGAGGAGGCGGCGCTCGACGGCAGGGTCGCCTACCTCGGGCCCGAGGAGCTCGGCGCGGTCGAACCCGACGAGGGCGTGCTCGGCTGGCAGGAGCGGGCGCTGTGCGCGCAGACCGACCCGGAGGCGTTCTTCCCCGAAAAGGGCGGCTCCACGCGCGAGGCCAAGAAGGTCTGCCTCTCGTGCGAGGTCCGGGCGCAGTGCCTGGAGTACGCGCTCGCGCACGACGAGCGGTTCGGCATCTGGGGCGGCCTGTCGGAGCGGGAACGCCGCCGGCTCAAGAAGCAGGCGGTCTGAGCCACCTCGCGTAGGGTGGGCCGCCGCCGGAGCGACCGGCCGCGAGCCCCCACCACGTGACGTGACCCAGATCCCCCAGAACACCGCGAGCGCGCCGGCGTCGGACTCCCTCGACCCGCTCGTCCCGGGCGCGCTCCTCGACGACGAGGTCCTCGAGGACCTCCGTCGAGCGGAGCGGCTGGAGGCGCAGCGCCTGGAGGGCCGGCTCACCCGCCACGACGTGACGGCGGTCCTGGTCAGCCACAACGGCGCGCGCTGGCTGCCGTACGTGCTCACCGCCCTGGCCGATCTCACGCTGGCGCCCCAGCGGGTGGTCGCGGTCGACACCGGGTCCACCGACGCCAGCCGCCGCCTCCTCGCCGACTCACTGACCGAGGCGGGGCTCATCGACGCCGGCCCGTCGACGCCGTTCGGGGCCGCGGTCGGCGAGGCCGTCCTTGCCTACGCCGGCGCGCCGGGGCTGCCCAGCCCCGAGGTCGACGCCCCGCGCGTCGGGTGGGTCTGGGTGCTCCACGACGACTGCGCTCCCGAGGCCGACGCGCTGCGGCACCTGCTGCTCGTCGCCGAGCGCAATCCGCGGGCCGGGGTGATCGGGCCCAAGGTCAGGGGGTGGCACGAGGGCCGGCGACTGCTCGAGCTCGGGGTCAGCGTGGGGCGGGGTGGCCGCCGGGAGACCTGGCTCGAGCGCGACGAGACCGACCAGGGCCAGCACGACCACCGCCGCGAGGTCCTGGCGGCGGGTTCGGCGGGGATGCTCGTGAGACGAGACGTCTGGGACGAGCTCGGCGGCTTCGACCCGGCCTTCCCCATGTTCCGCGAGGACGTGGACCTATGCTGGCGGGCCTGGCGGGCCGGCCACGAGGTCGTCGTCGCGCCGGACGCCGTGGTCCACCACGTGGAGGCGGCGGCCCGCGGTCGCCGGCACGGCGAGGCGAGCTTCGCGGAGCGGCCGCACCGGGCCGACCGGCGCTCGGCCCTCCTGCTCCTCCTGGGGAACCTGCCCGGGCGGCTGCTGCCCTGGACCTACCTGAGGCTCTTCCTCGGGTCCCTGCTGCGTGCCCTCGGCCTCGTCCTCGCCAAGGCGCCCGGCGAGGGGCTCGACGAGCTCGTCGCGATGGCGGCCGTCCTGGCCCGCCCGGACCGGGTCGTGCGGGTGCGGTCGCGGCGCAGAGGCTTGCGCGCCCGTCCCTGGGCGGAGATCAGGCCCCTGCTCGCACCGACCGGCCTGCATGTCCGCCAGGGGGTGGAGGCCGCCTTCGGCCTGCTGAGCCTTGGCGGCACTGCGGGCTCCGGCAGCGCCTTGGAGACCGGCCCCTCGGCGGACGGCGAGGAGCTGGTCGAGGCCGGGTCGGGTCCCTCCGCGCTGCGCCGCCTGTTCTCCCGCACCGGGACCTGGCTCGCCCTCGGCCTGCTGGCGGTCACTCTGGCTGCCGAACGCCGCCTGCTCACCGGCGGCGCGCTCCAGGGCGGCGCCCTGCTCCCGTCACCCGCCCGCGCCGCCGAGCTGTGGACGCGCTACGAGCAGGCCTGGCACGAGGTCGGTGTGGGGTCCTCGACGGCAGCGCCGCCGTACCTGGCCGTCCTGGTCGCCCCGTCCTGGTTGGTGTTCGGCCACGTCGGCTTCACCGTCTCGGTGCTGCTGCTCCTCGCGGTCCCGCTGGCGGGGCTGAGCGGGTACGTCCTCGCGAAGCGGCTCACCCAGCGTCGGCTGGTCGCCGTCTGGGCGGCGGCGACGTACGCGCTGCTGCCCCCGCTGACCGCCGCCGTCGCCGCCGGCCGGCTCGGGACGGCCGTGCTGGGCTGGCTGCTGCCCCTCCTGGTGCTCTCGGTGCTGGCAGCCCTGCGCGGCGGCAGCCGCTGGCCCCGCACCTGGGCCGCTGTGCTGCTGCTGACCGTGGGCGCAGCCTTCGTGCCGCTGCTGTGGGTCGCGAGCCTGCTGATCGCGGTAGCGGTGCTGCTCGTGGGCGCGATGCGGCGTGGCGTGCGCTCCCTCTGGCGTGGCCGGGCGGCGACCTCCCGGCTGCTCGTCTTGGTGCTCGTGCCACCGCTGCTGCTGCTGCCCTGGTCGGCGACCCTGGCGGCCCACCCGACGCGGCTGTTCCTGGAGGCGGGAGCACCCTCCCCCGGCACGGTCGACCCGACCCTGCCCGCCTGGGCCCTCGACCTGGTCCAGCCGGGAGGGCCGGTCGCGGGGCCGCGATGGCTGTTCGCCGCGCTGGTGCTCGCCGCGCTCGCCTCCCTGCTTCGGCCCGACCGGCGGCGCCCGGTCGTGCTGGCCTGGGGGGTGGCCCTGGTCGGCCTCGGGCTGGCCGTGGCGGCCCTCGTCGTGCGGGCCCACGACGCCGACGGCGCCGCGACGGTGATCCCCTGGCCCGGGGGCGCGACGCTCATCCTCGGCGGCGGACTGGTGGCGGCAGCCGTCGTCGGTGGCGATGGCCTGCGGGAACGGCTCGCGGCGCGCACCTTCGGCTGGCGGCAACCACTCACGGTGCTCCTGGCCCTGGCGGCCGTGCTGACGACCCTGGCCGCAGGGGTGGCCTGGGTCTCGCGTGGGGCCGGCGACCCCCTCACCCGCGGGCCTGCCGAGCTGCTGCCCCCGTACGTCTCGGCTACCAACGCCGGCCCGCGGCACCCGACCGCTCTCGTCCTCGAGGCCGGAGCCGATGGGCAGGTGGCGTACTTCCTCGAGCGCGCCGAGGGCCCCCGGCTGGCCGACGCGGAGCTGGCCCCCTCGGCCGGCGCAGCGGGCGGACTCGACGAGCTCGTCTCCTCTCTCGCCGCGGGCGTGGAGAACAACGACTCGTCCCAGCGGCTGCTCCGCTACGGCGTCGCGTCGATCGTGGTGCTGCGCCCCATGCCGGCGACGGTGGTCACCGCGCTGGACGAGACGCCGGGACTGGAGCGGCTGGCGTCCACCCACCACGCCGCGGTGTGGCGGGTCGCGGGACAGGCAGGGCGCGCGCTCCTGGTCACCCCCGGCGCTCCCGCGTCGAGCCTGCTGCTGAGCACGTCGACGCCGGAGGGACTCACGGCGAGCGTGCCCGACGGCCCCGCCGGTCGGTCCGTCGTGCTCGTGGAGGCGGCGGACCCCCACTGGCGGGCCACCCTGGACGGGGTGGCGCTGCGGCCCGTCGACGCGGGGTGGGCCCAGGGCTTCGCGCTCCCCGAGGGCGGCGGGAGCCTCGTCGTCGGCTACGACGCCTCCTCGAGGAACCGGGCGCTGGTGCTCCAGGGCCTCGGCGTCCTCGTCGTGCTCGTGCTGGCCTTGCCGGCGCGGCGGCGGCGCGAGGAGCCCGACGACGACCTGCCCCCGGAGCCGCTGCACGCGGCGCGACCCACCGGGGTGGCCCCGTGAGCCCCCGTGGCCGGGGCCTCGCCCTGCTGGGCGGCGCGGTGGCCCTCGCGACGGCGATGACGGCCTACGGCGCCACCGCGCGGCCGGCCCCGCCGACACCGGCGACGCCCACGACGGTCCCGGTGGCCGCCTCCGTTCGGGTCTGCCCGACGACTCCGCCCGTGACCGCCCCGGTGTCGGTGACCCACCTCGCCGCGGCGACGCTGCCTCGCCCCCTCCTTCCGGCGCCGGTGTCGGCGGGCACGGCGGTCCTGACCCCGCTGTCCGGGTCCCGGAAGCCGTTGGTGGCCCTCGACGCCCCCGGGGCTCAGGGCAGCGTCGCGTCCACCGCCCACGCCGGGGTGAGCGTGCCGTCGGTGCTGCGCGCCCAGGGGTCCCTCGCCCCCGGCGCGGCGGTCAGCCAGGTGCGCTACGTGCGCACCGGCCCGCAGCGCAGCCTCACCGGGGAGCTGTGCCCCGCTCCGACCGGCAACGCCTGGTTCGTCGGGGGCTCGGGTGCGACGGGCCGGCTCACCACCCTCGAGCTGGACAACCCCGACGCGACGCCAGCGGTCGCGGACGTCCTGGTGTACGGCGAGCACGGCGAGGTGCCGGCCCCCGCCGGTCGCGGCGTCACCGTGGCGCCGCACGGGCACACGACGCTGCGGGTCGACATCCTCGCGCCCGGCCTGGCCCGGGTGGCGCTGCACGTCATGGTCCGCGCCGGGCGGCTGGCCATGACCGTCACGGACGCCCAGACGGCGGGCCTGCTCCCGCGCGGGGCCGATGTCGTCCCGCAGACGGCGGGCCCGGCGCGTCGGCTCGTGATCGCCGGTGTGCCCTCAGGCCTGCGGGGCAGCCGCAGCCTGGAGATCCTGGCGCCGGGGGACCAGGACGCCCTCGTCCGCGTGCAGGTGATCACGCGCCAGGGCCGGTTCACCCCCGACGAGCTGGCCGCCCTCGACGTCCCCGCGCACACGCTCACCCAGGCCCAGCTGATCTCCCAGGTCGGCAACGGCTCGGCCGGGCTGCTCATCACCTCCGACGTCCCCGTCGTGGCGGCGGTCCGCAACGTGCTGGGCGCGAAGGGGGCCGCGCCCGACGTGACGTACTCGGTGGCCTCGCGCGCCCTCAGCGGGCCGGTCCTCTCGCCGGGCATGTACAGCGGCCGGCGCTGGGTGAGCCGGCTGTTCCTCACGGCTGCGTCGACGACCGGGGCGGTGCGGGTGACGCTGCTGCGCCCGGACGGGACGAGCCGGGCCACGACCGTCTCGGTCACGGGCGGGACCTCCCTCGAGCTCGTCCTCGGCGGCGCCGACCAGTTCGCCGCGACGGTGGCCCCCGTCGCCGGCACGGGGCCGGTCCAGGCCGCGGCCTGGCTGGAGTACGACGACCCGCTCGGCCAGGTGGCCACCCAGTGGCCGCTGGTCTCCAGTCCGCTCACGGACACCCTCCCCCCGGTGAGCCAGGATCCCGCCGTCGGCGTGCCGGACGGCTGATCCGGCCGCATCGGGTGCCCGTCACCTCGGCGCCTCAGTCCTCGCCGAGGGCGTCCGGGTCGACCTCCTCCGGCTCCATGCCCAGGAGGTCGGCGACGAGGCCGACCACGACCTGGTGGACGAGGTCGGCACGCGGGCGGACCGGCCGGGCCCGCGTCTCGATCGGTCGCCGGTAGACGACCAGGCGGGCGGCCCTGGACCGTGTCCCCGGCTCCGAGCGGCCCAGCGGTATCGGTCCGCCGGCGTCCCTCGGCTCGTCCGGCGGCACGTCCTCGACGAGCACCTCCACCCCGAAGAGCTGGTCGCCGAGGCGCTCGGACAGCCGGTCGAACGCGTCGACGACGAGGTCGTCGAAGTGCTGCGAGCGGGTACGTCCGAGCGGGGCCCCCCGGGGAGCCAGCGGCCCCCGGACCCCCCGGTCGTGGCGGTCCCGACGACGTCGTCTCGAGGCCCCGCCGGCTGCGCCCACCGCTTCAGCGTAGGACGCGGCCGGCCCCCGCGCGGCGTGGCGACACCGCCGTGGGGCGCTGGGTGGGTACGGTCCGCGCGTGAGCCTGATCCGACGCTGCTCCCGCACCGCGTGCGGGCGCCCAGCGGTGGCGACGCTCACCTATGTCTACGCGGACTCGACGGCGGTGCTGGGCCCGCTGGCGACCTATGCCGAGCCGCACTGCTACGACCTCTGCCACGAGCACAGCAGCCGGTTGACCGCTCCTCGCGGGTGGGAGGTGCTGCGCCTGGCGAGCGACCCGGAGTCCTTCCTTCCCTCCCGTGACGACCTCGAGGCCCTCGCCGCCGCGGTGCGCGAAGCCGCCGGCCCCCCCGAGCCGCCCGAGCCGGTCGCACCCCGGCACGAGCTGGGCCGGCGCGGGCACCTGCGGGTACTCGCCTCCGACGAGTCGTGAGTGCCCCGCTCAAGGACCCCGCCGTCGGCGCCGATAGCCGTCGGGTCGCCGATGTCACCCGGACGGAGCAGCCCATGGCCAGCCGCAGCGCCTCCCTCGCCGCCCACGGGGATGCCCCGGCGCCCCGGCGGCGGCGCTCTGCCCGGGCGCCTCGGGTCCCCCTGGAGCCGGTACCCCTCGGGTCGCTCACCCAAAGCGGCGCCCGTGAGGGCGTGCGCTGCCGGGCATGCGGCAGCGAGCGCGTCACCGCGCTGGCGATGACTCTCACCGACGGCACCCCGGTCCAGTTCCAGTCCTGCCACCGCTGCGAGCAGCGCACCTGGCTCGGGGCCGACGGTTCGGTGCTGCCGGTCGACCGGGTCCTCGACAAGACACGCAAGCTGCGCTGACCGCGGTCGCGCGGCCCGCCGCTGCCCGGCGGCCGGGATCACGCTCCCGCTAGGCTCCCCGCCGTGCGTGACCTGAGCCGGATCGTGAAGGCATACGACGTCCGCGGGGTCGTGCCGGACGAGCTCGACGAGGACCTCGCGCGGGCGGTCGGGGGGGCGTTCGTGCACGTCGTGGCTGCCGAACGGGTCGTGGTCGGGCACGACATGCGCCCGTCCTCACCCGCCCTGGTCGACGCGTTCGCGCAGGGGGCGAGCGCCGCCGGCGCTGACGTGATCCGGATCGGGCTGGTGAGCACCGACGCCCTCTACTTCGCCAGCGGCCACCTCGATGCGCCGGGAGCGATGTTCACGGCGAGCCACAACCCGGCTCGCTACAACGGCATCAAGCTCTGCCGCGCCGGTGCCGCGCCCGTGGGCCAGGACAGCGGGCTCGCCGACATCCGCCGCCTCATCGAGGCCGACGCGGTGCCGGCGCCGAGCGCCCGGCCGGGGAGGGTGTCCGACACCGATGTGCTGCCCGGCTATGCCGACTACCTGCACGGGCTGGTCCCGCTGGCCGACATCCGCCCCTTGACCGTCGTCGTCGACGCCGGCAACGGCATGGGCGGGCTCACCGTGCCCCTCGTCCTCGCCGACCTGCCGGTCCGCGTGGTGCCGCTGTACTTCGAGCTGGACGGGACCTTCCCCCACCACGAGGCCAACCCGATCGAGCCCGAGAACCTGCGCGACCTGCAGAAGGCGGTGCTCGACCACGGTGCCGACCTCGGCCTGGCCTTCGACGGCGACGCCGACCGCTGCTTCGTCGTCGACGAGCGTGGACTGGTCGTGAACCCCTCGACCCTGACCGCGCTGATCGCCGTCCGCGAGCTCGAGAAGGCCCCGGGCTCGGTGATCATCCACAACCTCATCACGAGCCGCTCGGTCCCGGAGGTGGTGCGCGAGCACGGCGGGACACCGATCCGTACGCGCGTCGGCCACTCCTTCATCAAGGCGGTCATGGCCGAGACCGGGGCGGTGTTCGGGGGCGAGCACTCGGGGCACTTCTACTTCCGCGACTTCTGGCGTGCCGACTCGGGCATGCTCGCCGCCCTGCACACCCTCGCGGCGCTGGGACGGACCCCTCCGGGGACCGTGCTCTCGGACCTGCTCGAGCCTTACGACCGCTACGTCGCCTCGGGCGAGATCAACTCCTCCGTGGCCGACCCGGCGGCGGTGACGGCCCGGGTCGAGGCGGCGTACGCCGCGCCCGGGGTCGAGACCGACCACCTCGACGGGCTGACCGTGTCCACGCCGGAGTGGTGGTTCAACCTGCGACCGTCGAACACCGAGCCGCTGCTGCGGCTCAACGCCGAGGCGCGCGACCGCGCCACGATGGAACGCATCCGCGACGAGGTCCTCGCCGTGGTCCGGGAGGGTTCGTGAGCGACACACCGTTCGGGCTGGCGCCGTTCCTGCTGGAGATCCTGGTCTGCCCCGCCGACCACCATCCGGTGGCGGCGGATGAGGCAGCCGGCGTGCTGCGGTGCACGTTCTGCGAGACCACCTACCCCGTGCGGGACGGCATCCCGATCATGCTGATCGACGAGGCGACCCCTGGCCCGTCGGGGGTCGGCAACCCGGTGAGACCTGGATGACCCTGCTGCTCGACGAGGCGCTGCTCGACGACCCGGACGCCCTCGCCGCCGCCGACCGGGGCGGGACCCTCGTGGCGCTGGCCGGTGCGGGTGCCCAGCTGCGCCTGGCGCTCACCGCGGCCCAGGAGGCGGGGGTGGAGCGCATCGCCGAGGACGGGCGGCCCCGATCGGTCGTCGTGGCCGCCCTCGGGTCGACCGCGCTCGTCGGGGACCTGCTCAGCGCCTTCGCCGGTCCGGGGTCCCCGGTCCCGGTGCAGGCCGTCCACGCCCGCACCCTCCCCGGCTGGGTGGGGCCGGTCGACCTCGTCGTGGCGGTGTCCTTGTCCGGGGCCGCCGAGGGGCCGCTCGCGGTGGCGGCGGAGGCCGCCCGCCGGGGCAGTCGGCTGCTCACCGTCGGCGCGCCCGAGTCCCCCCTCGCCGATGTGAGCGCTCGCGCCCACGGCATCCACGTGCCGGTCGCCCGCGGCCTGCGGTCCTCGCGCTCCTCGTTGTGGTCGTTGGCGGTCCCGGTGCTGGCCGGGGCAGCGGCGCTCGGACTCCTCGACGTGCCGTCCGCGGCGTTTGAGGAGGCGGCGGGAGTCCTCGATGACGTCGCGGAGCGCGCCCGCCCCTCGTCGGAGGCGTTCGTGAACCCGGCGAAGAGCCTCGCCCTGGACCTGGCCGGCACCATCCCGCTCGTGCTCGGGGAGGGCGACCTCGCGGGGGTGGCCGCGTCGCGCGCGGCGTACCAGCTGGCCCGCTACGCCCGCCACCCGGCCGTCTCCGGGGTGCTGCCCGACGCGGCTGCGGAGATCGTCGCGAGCTTCGACGGCCCGTTCGTCCGCCAGGCCGACGACATCTTCGCCGACCCGTTCGAGGGCGGGGCCACCTCGCTGCGACTGCTGCTCCTGCGCGACGACACCGCCGACGACGAGACCCGCCAGGTCAGTGACGTGGTGCGTGACACCGCGGTCGCCGGGGGGGTGCGGGTGAACGAGGTCGAGGCCGAGGGCTCGCACGACCTGGCCCGCGTCGCCGGCCTGCTGGCGCTCACCGACTTCGCGGCCGTCTATCTCGCCCTCGGGGCGGGGCTCGACCCGCTCACCTCGCCGCACGTGACCGACCTGCGCGACGCGCTGCGTGGCGGCCCCGGCCGATGAGCGCCGAGTCCGGCAAGCGGGCGATCATCGCCGCGCTCGGGGCGAACCTCGGCATCGCCGTCACCAAGTTCGGCGCCTACGCGGTGAGCGGCTCGACGTCGATGCTGGCGGAGGGCATCCACTCGGTGGCGGACTCGGGCAACCAGGTGCTGCTGCTCGTGGGGCGGCACCGCGCCCGTCAAGAGGCCAGCGAGGAGCATCCGTTCGGGTACGGGCGACTGCGCTACCTGTACGGCTTCCTCGTCGCCGTCGTGCTCTTCGTCGTCGGTGGCCTGTTCTCGGTGTACGAGGGCGTCCACAAGGTGCTCCACCCGGAGCCGCTGGACCACCCCATCGTGCCCTTCGTGGTGCTGTTCGTCGCGATCGCGCTGGAGTCCTTCTCCCTGCGGACCGCGATGTCCGAGGCACGGCCGGCGCGCGGCCGGGACACGTGGTGGCAGTTCATCCGGCGGGCCAAGAGCCCCGAGCTGCCGGTCGTCCTCATGGAGGACAGCGCGGCGCTGATCGGCCTGCTGCTCGCCCTGGTGGGGGTGAGCCTGGCGGTGCTCAGCGGCGACGGGCGCTGGGACGGCCTCGGGTCGATCGCGGTGGGCCTGCTGCTGATCGCGGTGGCGGTCGTCCTCGGCGTCGAGACGCAGTCGATGCTCGTCGGCGAGGGAGCCCGCCCCGACGTGGTGGCCGCCATCCGCGGCGCGCTCGAGGCCGAGCCGTCGGTCGCCCGGGTGATCCACCTGCGCACCCTGCACCTGGCGCCCGACGAGCTGCTGGTGGCTGCCAAGATCGCGGTCCGCCACGACGACACCGGGGCCGGCATCGCCCACGCCATCGACGCGGCGGAGCGGCGGGTTCGCGCGGTCGCCCCGATCGCCACGCTGATCTACCTCGAACCCGACCTCGACCGCGGGGTCACCCCGTGACCGGCAGGCCGGCGCGCCCCGAGACGCCGCAGCTGCTGGACACTGTCGTCCAGCACTACGCCTGGGGATCGCGGACACTGATCCCCGCCCTGCTGGGGCTCCCAGCGCCGGCCGCGGAGCCCTGGGCGGAGCTGTGGGTCGGTGCGCATCCCGGCGGCCCCTCCACGCTGCCCGACGGTCGCAGCCTCGCCGAGGTCGAGCCCGAGCTGCCCTACCTGCTCAAGCTGCTCAGCGCGGTCGAGCCGCTGTCCTTGCAGGCCCACCCGGACGCCGAGCAGGCACGGGCCGGCTTCGCCGAGGAGGAGGCGGCGGGGATCGCGTTCGAGGCGCCGCAGCGGGTGTTCAAGGACCCCAACGCCAAGCCCGAGCTCATCGTGGCACTGACCCCCTTCGACGCGATGTGCGGCTTCCGGGACCCCGCCGAGGCCCGGCGGCTGGTGGCCGGGCTGAGCTGCCCCGAGCTGCGGGCCATGCTCGAAGCGCTCGACCAGGAGGACTCCCGCGCCGCGCTGACGACGGCGTTCACCCTCGAGATGCTCGGTCTGAGCGGGGCGGACCGGACCGGGCGCGTCCTCGCCTCGGTGGCCGGGGCCGCGGCACGGCTGGCCGCCGACCCCGACACCGACCCGGACGACTCGGTGGTCTATGGCTGGCTGGCCCGTCTTGCAGTGACCCACCGCGGCGACGCGAGCGCGCTCGCTCCCCTCCTGCTCAACGTGGTCCATCTGGAGCCCGGCAGCGGCGTCTTCTTGCCGGCGGGGCACCTGCACGCCTATCTCGCGGGCGCCGGCGTGGAGATCATGGGCAACTCCGACAACGTGGTTCGCGGTGGTCTGACCCCCAAGCACGTCGACGTGCCTCGGCTGCTGCAGATCGTGCGCTTCGACCCTCAGCCGGTCCCGGTCATCCGGCCGCGGCGGGTCGCGGACGGGGTGGACGTCTACGACGTACCCGTGTCGCAGTTCTCGCTGCACCGGGTGCATGCCCTCGGCGCTCCGGTGACCCTCGCGCTGGGCGGACCGCGTCTGGTGCTCTGCGTGGCCGGCGTGGTCGAGGTGTGGGACGCGGCCGGCAGCGTGTCGCTGTCCCCAGGGCGCGCGGCCTACGTCTCCCCGAGCAGCGACCAGCTGGTCATCGGCGGAGAGGGAACCGCGTTCGTGGCGGCGCCGGGCCGTCCCGGCCCGGGGTAGACGCCCGGCGCCGCTCGGGCCTGGCGGTGTCGGGCCGTCACGCCGGGCAACAGGGGGCCCCCGAACGGAGGACCCGCGGCGCCGTGATGTGCGGGGGCGACCGCCCGGATGCGACACTGAGGGGTCCACGCATCCCGGTCAGGAGTCCCACGCCGCATGAGCACCCCAGACTTCAAGGTCGCCGACCTTTCCCTCGCCGAGTTCGGGCGAAACGAGATCCGCCTCGCCGAGCACGAGATGCCCGGCCTGATGGCGATGCGAGCCGAGTTCGGCGAGTCCAAGCCGCTGGCCGGCGCGCGCATCACCGGCTCGCTGCACATGACGGTCCAGACGGCCGTGCTCATCGAGACCCTCGTCGCCCTCGGCGCCGAGGTGCGCTGGGCCTCGTGCAACATCTTCTCGACCCAGGACCACGCCGCCGCCGCGGTCGTCGTAGGGCCGACCGGTACCCCGGACGCCCCCGCGGGCGTCCCGGTCTTCGCCTGGAAGGGGGAGACCCTGGAGCAGTACTGGTGGTGCACCGAGCAGGCGTTGCGCTGGCCCGGCGGCGGCGGCCCCAACATGCTGCTCGACGACGGCGGCGACGCGACCCTGCTGGTGCACAAGGGCCGGGAGTACGAGATCGCCGGGGCCGTCCCCGACCCCGAGAGCGCCGACACCGAGGAGTTCTCCGTCGTCCTGCGGCTGCTCCAGCGCTCCCTCGCCGAGGACGTGAGCCGCTGGACCGGTGTGTCGGAGGGCATCAAGGGCGTCACCGAGGAGACCACCACGGGGGTCCACCGCCTCTACGAGATGGCCCGCGCCGGGACGCTTCGCTTCCCGGCCATCAACGTCAACGACTCGGTCACCAAGAGCAAGTTCGACAACAAGTACGGCTGCCGGCACTCCCTCGTCGACGGGATCAACCGGGCCACCGACGTGCTCATCGGCGGCAAGGTCGCCCTGGTCGCCGGTTACGGCGACGTCGGCAAGGGCTGCGCCGACTCGCTGCGGGGACAGGGCGCGCGGGTCGTCGTGGCCGAGGTCGACCCCATCTGCGCGCTGCAGGCGGCCATGGACGGCTTCCAGGTCGCCACCGTCGAGGACGTCATCGACTCCGCGGACATCTTCATCACCGCGACCGGCTGCGTGGATGTCATCACGGCGGAGCAGATGGCCCGCATGAAGCACCAGGCGATCGTCGGGAACATCGGGCACTTCGACAACGAGATCGACATGGCCGGTCTCGCCCGCTACCCGGGTGTCGAGCGCGTGCAGATCAAGCCGCAGGTGGACGAGTGGCGCTTCGCCGACGGCCACTCGATCATCGTCTTGTCAGAGGGCAGGCTGCTCAACCTCGGGAACGCGACGGGCCACCCGAGCTTCGTCATGTCCAACTCCTTCACCAACCAGGTGCTCGCCCAGATCGAGCTCTTCACGAGGACCGAGGACTACCCGGTGGGCGTCTACACGCTGCCCAAGCACCTGGACGAGAAGGTCGCCCGGCTGCACCTGGACGCCCTCGGTGTCCACCTCACCGAGCTGACCAAGGCGCAGGCCGACTACCTCGGCGTTCCGGTCGAGGGGCCGTACAAGTCCGATCACTACCGCTACTGATCCTCGCGTGGCCGATTTCCGGGAGCAGCCCGCCCTGGAGGCACCGGACCCCCCGGCGCAGGACCCGCGCCGGTGGGGGCTGGGCGACTGCCTGATCACGGTCGGGCTCTGGTTCTTCTTCATCGCGGTGGCCCTGGAGATCCTGCCGCCGGTCGACGGCACCGAGCCGGTGAACGTCCGTGCCTGGAGCGCCGTCGGGCTGATCGCGCTGCCGTGGCTTGGCCTCGCCGGCTGGCCGCTGCTCGCCACCCGGCTGAAGGGGCGCGGCCCGGTCGAGGACCTGCGACTGCGACTCACCTGGCGCGATGCCGGTTTCGGTGTGCTGGGCGGGGTCGCCGGGCTCCTCGTCGCCTCGGCGGTCGCCGCCGTGCAGGAGAACCTGACCGGCCACGGCATCTCGTCCTCGGCGGGCAACGCGTTCGACTCGCTGAAGGGCGCCAACCCGCTGCCGCTGCTCGTCTTCGCCCTCCTCGCCGGCGTCGGCGCGCCGATCGTGGAGGAGATCGGGTTCCGGGGACTGTTCTTCGGGGCCCTGGAGAAGCGCGGCATGCGCCCGGTGTGGTGCGTGCTGGTCACCGCCGTGGCGTTCACGCTCTTTCACGCCGAGGCGACGCGCATCCTGGTCCTGCTGCCCATCGCCGTCGCGCTCGGTGTCGTGCGGGCCTGGACCGGCTCGACCGGTGCCAGCATCGTCGCGCACATGACGAACAACGTCCCAGCGGCCATCGGGATGGCGATCTCAGCGGTGCGCTGAGCCCTACGCCGGAGGGCCGAAGCCCTGCGGGGAGGTCGCCCTCGGGCCGGGGCCGGCCGTCGGGGGCGCTGGCAGCCGCAGCTCGGCCCGGCGCCGCCGCTCGGTGAGCACCGCCGACAGGATCGCCTCCTGCGGGGTGCCCCACGGCGGCGGCGGGGCCACTCGTGCGAGCACCTCGCTGGTGAGCTGGTGCGAGAGGTGCGCCCGCGCGTCCGGTCGAAGGTCGCCCGCCCTCGCCAGGAACGCTCGGATCGACAGCGCGAGGTCGTCGCCCACCGCGGACAGGTCAGCGGTACGAGCCCAGTCCTCGAGGGCGGCACCGAGTTGGGGCCGGGCGGCTGCGCGGCTGCGCGGCATCCGCTCCCGGACCACGACCGTGCCCGCCGCGAGGTCGCCCAGGCGCTTGCCCCGGGAGCTCAGCATGCTGGAGGTGATCGCGGGGATGCCGGCCAGCATCCAGATCTCGACCACCGCGAACAGGGCACGGACCAAGGACTGGCGGACATGGCAGGCCCCGCCGTCGTCGCGGACGACGCGAAGCCCCACCGCGAGCTTGCCGAGACTGCGGCCGCCGGTCAGGGTCTCCCACACCAGCGGGTACCCGACGAGGATCAGGACGAGCAGGGCCACCCCCAGCCCCTCGACCGTGGCCGAGTCGCTGCCGTGCGAGGCGAGGAGCCCCAGCAGCCAGCCGGCGGCGGCGATGAGCATGAGCTGGACCGCGATGTCGACGGTGATCGCCATGGCCCGGCTCGGCAGCTGGGCGAGCCGGACGTCCAGCGGCACCGCCTCGCCGGTGACCATCGGCGTGCCCCAGGTCTGCGCTGCGCTCACGGCTCCATCCTGCCCGGGTATGTGAGGGGAGGTCGTTAGCCTGCTGGCGTGGACCTCGACGCCTACGTGGCCGCGCACCGGGGGGAATGGGCGCGGCTGCGTCAGCTGAGCGGGGGCGGCCGCCTCTCCGGCGAGGAGGCCGACGAGCTCGTCGAGCTCTACCAGCGGGTTGCCACCCACCTGTCCGTGATCCGCTCCCAGGCGCCCGACCCGGCCCTCGTCTCCGAGCTGTCCTCGCTGGTGGCCCGCGCGCGGGCCCGGGTGACCGGGGCGTCCGCGCCGTCGTGGCGGATGGTGAGCACCTTCTTCGGGGAGACCTTCCCGGCGGCGGTCTGGCGCGCTCGGTGGTGGGTCGTCGGCGTGGCGCTGTCGTTCCTCGGCGTGTCCGTCGTGCTCGCCTGGTGGATCGCCGCCCATCCGCAGGTCCAGGCGAGCATCGCCAGCCCCGAGCAGATCCGGCAGCTCGTCGACCACGAGTTCCGCGACTACTACTCCTCGCACCCGGCGGGCGACTTCGCGTTCCAGGTCTGGACGAACAACGCCTGGGTGGCCGCGCAGTGCATCGTCTTCGGCGCCTTCCTGGGGATCCCCGTGGTCTGGCTGCAACTGCAGAACGCGCTGAACCTCGCCGTCGACGCGGGCCTGATGGCGGCGCACGGCAAGCTCGACATCTTCCTCGGGCTGGTCCTGCCGCACGGGCTGCTGGAGCTCACCGCCGTCTGGGTCGCCGGCGGGGTCGGCCTGCGGCTCGGCTGGACGCTCATCGACCCGGGGCCGCGCACGCGCTCCCGGGCCTTCGCCGAGGAGGGTCGCGCCGCCGGTGTGGTGGCGCTCGGGCTGGTGGCTGTGCTGCTCGTGTCCGGGCTGCTCGAGGCCTTCGTCACACCCAGCCCGCTGCCCACCGCGGCGCGGGTGGGGATCGGTGTCGCGGTCTGGGTGCTCTTCCTCGCCTGGATCGTCGGGTACGGCCGCCGGGCTCGATCCCTGGGGGCGAGCGGGGATCTCGCGGCGGAGTACCGCGAGGACGTCGCCCCGGTGGCCGGCTGAGCCGGGCTCACAACCGCCCGGCCGCCTTCAGCGCGAGATAGGTGTCGCAGAGGGCGGGTGGCAGGGCGTCCGGCTCGGCGTCGACCACGGCCACGCCCAGGCGGGCGAGCTCGGCCCGCACCCGCGCGCGCTCCGCGCGCAGGCGAGCGGCTGCGGCTGCGTCGTAGACGGCGCCCACGTCACCACGCTCGGCCGCCATCTCCCCGACCCGCGGGTCGGCCACGGACGCGAGCAGGACCCGGTGGCGGCTGGTGAGCAAGGGCAGGACCGGCAGCAGGCCCTCGCGCAGCGGCGCGGGCTCGAGCGGGGTCAGCAGCACGACGAGGGCCCGGCGCGGAACCTGGTGCAGGACGTCGACGACCGCACCGGACCAGTTCGTCTCCACCAGGCTGGGCTCGAGACCCGCCATGGCCGTGACGAGTCGGGCGAGCAGCTCGGTGCTGGCGGCCCCGGCGACGCGGGCGCGCCGCGCGCGGTCGTGCGCCAGCAGGTCCACCCGATCCCCGGCGCGCGAGGCGAGGGCCGCGAGCAGCAGCGCGGCGTCGAGAGCGGCGTCCAGCCGGGGCGCGTCCCCGACCCGTCCGGCCGAGGTCCGGCCGGTGTCGAGGACCAGCAGGACGTGCCGGTCGCGTTCCGGGCGCCAGGTGCGGACCATGACGTCGGCCGCTCGGGCGGTCGCCCGCCAGTCGATGGAGCGTACGTCGTCGCCGACGACGTACTCGCGCAGCGAGTCGAACTCGCTGCCCTGGCCCCGCTGCAGCACGAGGGTGCGCCCGTCGAGCTCGCGCAGCCGCGCCAGCTTCGACGGCAGGTGCTTGCGCGAGGAGAACGGCGGGAGGACGCGCAACCGCCACGGGACGCGGTGCGAGCCCTGGCGGGCGGCCAGCCCGAGGGGACCCGTGGATCGCACGGTCACCCGGTCGGCCAGGCGGTCGCCCCGTCGCGTCGGGGTCAGCACCGTGACCGCCCCACGCCGCTCGCCCGGGGGCAGCGTCATCCGGTGGCGTTGGGTCAGCGCGCCGGCCGAGGGCGGCCAGGCGTCTCGTACCCGTGCCCGGACCGGGCGCCGCGAGGGGTTGGCGAGCAGCAGCTCGACCTCGGCGGTCTCGCCGAGGCGGACCGCGTCGTCCCCGCGTCGGCTCACGCGCAGCGGACGTACGGGTCCCGCGAGCGCCAGGTCGATGAGCACCCCGACGGCGAGCAGCGCGTTCACCGCCAGCACGGTCCCGACCGGAGGGCTGTGCAGGGCGCCGACCAGCAGCATGACGAGCACAGCCCCGGCCGCGGCGGCCAGGGCGAGGCGGCCGGTCAGCGCCACGCGGACCGGCCCGACGAGCCGTCCGGCCGGGTCCCGCTCATCGCGGTACGGGCACCGTAGCGAGCACGGAGTCGACCACGCCGTCGGCGCTGACGCCCTCCATCTCGGCCTCGGCCCGCAGCCGCAGCCGATGGCGCAGGGCCGGGTGGGCGAGCGCCTTGACGTCGTCGGGCGTCACGAAGTCCCGGCCCGACAGCCAGGCCCAGGCACGCGCCGACGCCAGCAGCGCCGTCGCGCCTCGGGGCGACACGCCGAGGGACAGCGAGGGCGAGCTGCGGGTGGCGCGGCAGACGTCGACGACGTACCCGACGACCTGCGGGTCGACCCGCACGCCGAACACCGCGGCCCGGGCGGCGTGCAGGTCTGCGGCTCCCGCGACCGCGCGGATGCCGGCCGCGGCGAGGTCGCGGGGGTCGAACCCCGCCGCATGGCGCGACACCACACCGACCTCCTCCTCGCGGGTGGGCAGCGGGACGGTCAGCTTGAGCAGGAACCGGTCGAGCTGGGCCTCCGGAAGTGGGTAGGTGCCCTCGTACTCCACCGGGTTCTGGGTCGCCGCGACGACGAACGGGTCGGGCAGCGGCCGCGGCCGGCCGTCGACCGAGACCTGCCGCTCCTCCATGGCCTCCAGCAGCGACGCCTGGGTCTTCGGCGGCGTCCGGTTGATCTCGTCGGCGAGCAGCAGGTTGGTGAACACCGGGCCCTCGCGGAAGGAGAACTCCGCGGTCCGCGCGTCGTAGACGAGCGACCCGGTGACGTCTCCTGGCATCAGGTCAGGGGTGAACTGGATACGTCGGGCCTGCAGGTCCAGGGCTGCGGCCAGGGCGCGCACGAGCAGCGTCTTCGCGACGCCGGGTACGCCCTCCAGCAGCACGTGCCCCCTGACGAGCAGGGCCACCACCAGTCCGCTGACCACACCGTCTTGCCCCACGACGGCCTTGGCGACCTCCGTTCGCAGAGCCTGAAGGGCTAGTCGCGGATCCGGGTGCGCATCGGTCACGAGCGCCGTACCTCCTCCTCGATGCGGTCCAGCTCGTCGGCGAGCGCGACCAGCGTCGGGTCGTCCGCGGGCACCCCACCGTAGAGGAGGGCCCCCACCGCCCGCGGGTCCCGCCCGGTGCGTTCGGCGACGGCAGCGACCAGCTCGGCGGGGTCGGCCCCCGGTCCGATGCCGACGAGTGGCGCGATGCGCCCGGCACAGGCGCGGCGCAGCTCGCTCGCCGCGCGCCCGCGGGCGCGGGCCCGGCGGTAGAGCCGCGCCCGCCCCTCGGTCACCTCCGCCGAGCGGACGACGACGGGCAGCGGCTCCTCGACCACGGGGCCCAGCCGACGGGCGCGCCAGAGGGCCAGCAGGACGACCGCGATCACGAGCTGGACCAGCGTCGGTGCCACCCAGTGCGGAAGCAGGTCGGTCAACGTCCGGTGCGGGGTGCTCGCCGAGTCCTCGAGGGAGGGCATCTCCCACAGCAGGACCCGACGGACTCCGAGCAGGTTCATGCTCAGCGCGGCGTTGCCGTGCTCGGCCAGGTGGTCGTTGCGCAGGGCCTGTGGCGAACCGAGGAGGCTCACCGTGCGGCCACCCGGCTCCTGGACCGTGACCAGGCTGGCGTCATAGCAGGAGGTGGCGCCGGGGGCCGCGTACGTGACGCCGCCAGCGCTCGCCGATCCGGCCGCCTGCGCCGCGTCGAGCCCGCACGCGGGGTCTCGCGTGCGCACCGCGATCTGGTTCCCCAGGCTCGCGCCGGGCAGGAAGGCGTCGAGGACGGTCGGGACGCTGGTCGCGAGCAGGACCAGGTCGGCGCCCGTGGAGCGCAGCCGGTCGGCCTGCTGTGAGCTGAGCAGGTCGGGCTGGACGACGAGGACAGTCGTTCCCGGACGCGCCAAGGCTGCCGTCTGGGCCACCCCCTGGGTGCGGCGGACGGTGACGCCCTGGTCGTGCAGGAGGTGGGCGAGGGCCCGGCTGCCGCCCTGCGAGGGCGAGTCGGGGTCCAGGGTGCCGCTCGACAGGCTCGACCCGATCAGCGCGAGCGTGGTCCCGGCGATGGCCACGAGGGCACCCGCGGCGATCACCGTCCGCCAGCGTCGCCACCACTGGCCCGCGGTCTGCGTGGCGTCGGTCGGCTCCTGCACGAGCGTCATCGAGGCACCGCGACCGGCGGTTGCGGCGGCTCCGCCCTGGCATGGCGGGCCTGCTCGTCCAGGTCGGCCACGGTGGCGTACGCCGAGGCGTCGGCGGCGTGCCCGCCGTAGGTCACCTCGTCGAAGGTTCGTGCGCACCCCATGAGGGCAGCGGCGAGGCCGGGGAGCGCCGCGCCCGACGCGCGCGCCGCTTCGTCCGCGGTCCAGCCCGGCCGGCGCTCGATGACGGTGCGCTGCTCGAGCCCGCGCACCACAGCTCGGAAGCGCTCCTGGACGGCCAGCGTCCAGTCACCGGCCGCCGCCGCCCGCTCCGCGGCGGCGCGCATCTCCTCGGCCGAGCGAAGATCCGCGCCGCGTAGCGCGAACGGCCGTCGAGCGTGGCTTCGCGCGGGAGCCCCGCGCCGCCACAGCACGAGCGCCACGATGGAGCCGACCACCACGACCAGGACGAGGATGCCCCAAGGGCCGCCGGGCGTGACCGCGACGGCGAACTGGATGAGCCGGGCCAGCTCCTTGCCCAGCCAGGTGCGGGCCCGGTCGTAGATGGTGGGCTCGTCTCGGTGGTAGATCGGCGCCAGCAGCTCGCGCACCGCCGCCGCGCGCGCCTCGTCCCGGCCGACGTGCACCGGGACGTCTGTAGGGAGTGCGGCGAGCAGGGGGCTCACATCCGCGGGGTGGCGCCGACCGCGCGTGCCAGCGCGATGTCGAGGCCCTCGCGACGCATCCGCAGGTCGATGTAGAGCAGCGCCGTCACCGACGCCGAGAACGTCGCCGTCACGACCATCGCCGCCACCAGCCCGATGCCTCCGACGACCAGGGCTCCGACGAGCGCGGCGGTCCCGCCGAAGACGGCGCCGAGGAGGCCGCCGGCGGCGGCGAAGACGATGGCGACGACGAAGGTGACGAGGGCGGTCAGCAGGCTCGTCACGATGAGGATGCCCACGACACGCCAGAAGCTGCCCGAGACGAGCGACGTCGACCGGCCGAAGGCCTTGCGGATCCCGATGCCCTCGAGGACGAGCGCGGGCGCTCCGAGCGCCCAGAGCGCCTGGAGCGCCAGGCCTGGCAGGACGCAGCAGAGGATGCCGAGGGCGATGCCCAGGCTGGACAGCAAGGTGTAGCCGAGCAGGCGCCAGAACCGTGGCCGCACGCGTGACCAGGTCTGCGCGAAGGTCGCCTGGCGACCCAGCACGGACTCGCTCACGCTGACGACGACCAGGCCGCCGAGCAGGGTCTGCGCGCAGACCGTGACCAGATCGAGGACGAGCTGGCCCAGACTGCTCACGAGGTTGCCGGCCAGCAGGAGCGTGTTCTGCGCCACGGGGCCTGACGACCTGGAGGACAGGGCGAACCCGGCACCGAAGATGACCCCGGTCCCGACGAGGATCGCCACGACGCCGACGCTCGCCCACAGCAGCATGCGGGGATTGCTCCGGATCGCCTGCACGGCCCCGTCGAGGATCTCCGAGAAGACCAAGGGGCGCAGCGGGATGATGCCCGGCTTCGGCGCCGCGTAGCCGTACGGGGACGGCGGGTACGGGGCGACATAGCCCGGGTACTGGCCCGGGCTGGGAGGTGGGACCGCGCCCGGCGGCGGGGGCGGCGTCGCGTACTGGGGGGTCGCGTCCTCGGCTGGCCGGGGAGGTGGTGGGGTCGCGCTCCCACCCGGCGGGACGGCGTAGGACCCTCCCCCGGCCGGCGGCTGCTCCGGTGACCAGCTCGGCGGAGGCGGCGGCGAGGGCTCGGCGTCGGGCTCCTCGGCGCCCGCCTGGTCGGTCACTGCTCCCCCCGGGGTCGTGGTCGGCTGCGGCGGATGCGGGCCATGCTCCCACGACCCGACCGCCGCAGGGGTGAGGCGGGACGGGAACTGCGACACCCGGCGGCACGTTGGTGCGACGATGAACACCATGAGGGGTCGCGTGCTGGTCGTCGACGACGACACGGCGCTCGCCGAGATGCTCGGGATCGTGCTGCGCGGGGAGGGTTTCGACCCGGTCTTCTGCGGTGACGGCTCGCGGGCGATGAACGTCTTCCGGGACACCCGGCCGGACCTGGTCCTGCTCGACCTCATGCTCCCCGGCCGCGACGGCATCTCGGTTTGCCGGCAGATCCGCTCGGAGTCCGGTGTCCCCATCGTCATGCTCACCGCCAAGACCGACACCCTCGACGTGGTGCACGGCCTCGAGTCGGGTGCCGACGACTACGTCCTCAAGCCGTTCAAGCCCAAGGAGCTGGTCGCGCGGGTACGTGCCCGGCTGCGGCGCGACCAGGCCGAGGCCCCCGAGTCGCTCGCCATCGGCGACCTCGTCATCGACGTCGCCGGGCACGTCGTGCGTCGTGGCGACCAGGTGATCAACCTGACGCCGCTGGAGTTCGACCTGCTCGTGGCGCTCGCGCGCAAGCCGTGGCAGGTGTTCACCCGCGAGGTGCTCCTCGAGCAGGTGTGGGGCTACCGGCACGCGGCCGACACGCGCCTGGTCAACGTCCACGTGCAGCGTCTGCGGTCCAAGATCGAGCGTGACCCCGACAAGCCCGAGATCGTCGTGACCGTTCGCGGCGTCGGATACAAGGCGGGGGTCCCGACCGCGTCGTGAGCAGCGCCGGACTGACTCCTGGCGCCGTGGCCGCGGCCGACCGGGCCCGGTCCGCGGCTCGCTCGGTCCTGCGCGTCCTCACCGCACCCTTCGCCGGTCTGCTGCGGCTCTGGCGCCGCTCGCTTCATGTCCGGGTCGTATCGACCACCGTCGCGCTGTGCGTCGTGGTCCTGCTCGTCATCGCCCAGTTCCTCCTCTCGCGGGTCACCGAGGGCCTGCTCGACGCCAAGCAGCGATCGGCCCTCGACGAGGCTCATTCGGGCCAGACCGACGCCGAGGACTACATCGCCTCGGCCCAGAAGGCAACGGACCCGGTGGGCAGCAAGGAGCTGCTCTACGGCGTGGCCAGCCTGCTCGCCAGCCGCGCCGGCAGCCCGCCGATCTACGAGCTGGCGCTGGTGAACTCAGGCAGCGGGGCGTCGGACTCCCTCGACTTCGTCACCAACGCGGTCGACCAGGTCAGCATCCCGACCCGCCTGCGCGCGACCGTCGAGCGAACCGGCCTCGAGTCCTCGACCTACACCCGGATGCAGTACGACAACGGGCAGCGCTCGGTGCCGGCGTTCGTCGTGGGGCTGCCGCTGTCCAGCCCTGGCGTCGACGGCGACTACGAGCTCTACTACCTGTTCCCGCTGAACCAGGAGCAGGACACCCTCGCCATCGTCGAGCGCACGATGGCGGCGGCGGGCATCGCCCTGCTGCTGCTCGTCGGTGGGATCGCGTGGATCGTCACCCGCCAGGTGGTGACACCCGTCCGCATGGCGGCTCGCACGGCCGAACGCTTCTCCGCCGGACGTCTCGAGGAACGCATGGCCGTGCGGGGGGAGGACGACCTGGCCAAGCTGGCGGGATCGTTCAACCAGATGGCGAGCTCGCTGCAGCGCCAGATCAGCCAGCTCGAGGACCTGTCCCGGATCCAGCGCCGGTTCGTCTCCGACGTCTCCCACGAGCTGCGTACCCCGCTCACCACGGTCCGCATGGCCGCGGACGTGCTCCACGAGGCGCGCGCCGAGTTCGACCAGGCCACCGCCCGCTCCGCCGAGCTGCTCCAGGCGCAGCTGGACCGCTTCGAGGAGCTGCTGACCGACCTGCTGGAGATCAGCCGCTTCGATGCCGGCGCCGCCGTGCTCGACGCGGAGCCGACCGACCTCGTGCAGCTGGCGCGCCGGGTGCTCGACGGCGCGGAGCCGCTCGCCGCCGCGAAGGGCTCCGCTCTGCTGCTCAACGCGCCGAAGGCGGCTGTGGTCGCCGAGATCGACGGCCGGCGGGTCGCGCGGGTGCTCCGCAACCTGGTCGTCAACGCGATCGAGCACGGCGAGGGCCGCCCGGTCGCGGTCACCGTCGCCGGGGACGACCGGGCGGTGGCAGTGGCTGTGCGCGACCACGGGGTGGGGCTGCGCCCGGGGGAGAGCGGCCTGGTGTTCAACCGGTTCTGGCGGGCGGACCCGGCGCGAGCACGTACCACGGGAGGCACCGGGCTCGGGCTCGCGATCGCCCTCGAGGACGCGCACCTGCACGGCGGCTGGCTGCAGGCCTGGGGCGAGCCGGGGGACGGGTGCAACTTCCGCCTGACCCTGCCCCGCAAGGCGCGCGCGGAGATCGACGACTCGCCCCTCCCGCTGCAGCCTTCCGACGCCCGCCAAGGCCGGGTGGTCCCGCTCGTCGCGGCGGCGCGCATGCCGTGGAGCGGCGATGCGTGAGCGTCTCGGGCCGGTGCTCGGGCTCGCCTGCCTCGCCCTGCTCGTCACCGGTTGCGTCTCGATCCCCGACTCGGGGTCCGTGACGACGCGTACGGCCGAGGCCCACGCGCAGCACCCGCAGGGCTACATCCACGCCTTCGCGCCCCTGGCCCGGCCGGGGCTGACGGCGGCGCAGGTCGTCCAGGGCTTCCTGCTCGCCCAGGTCGACCCCGACCACACGGCGGCGCTGAGCTACCTCACCGACGAGGAGGCGTCGCGGTGGAACCCCGACGCCCGCGTGGTCGTCCTGGGCAACGACAACCCGCCACGCGTCGCCGCGGCCGGCGGCGGGGAGTACCGGTTCAGCGCACCTCAGGCGGGGGTGATCTCCGGGCAGGGCGACTACACGGCCACCCCACGGGCCCAGGCCCAGGGCAGCGTGACGGTGCGTCGCGTGGGCTCCGAGTGGCGGATCTCGGAGGCCCCCGACGGGCTGTACCTCAGCCCCGACGACTTCGCGCGCAACTACGCCGTCTACGACACCTATTTCATCGACCCTGCCTCGCAGCGGCTGGTCCCGAACCCGGTCTACATCCCGGTGAGCGCCACGGCCAGCACGAGCCTGGTCGAGGCCCTCCTCGACGGCCCGTCCGCGTGGCTGTCACCGGCGGTGCGCACCGCGTTCCCGCCCGGCACCCGCCTGGCCCTCCCGTCCGCGCCGGTCCGCCTCGGCGTCGTCCAGGTCGACCTCACCACCCAGGTGCTGCTCGCCTCGCCGGCCGACCGCCGGCTGCTGGGTGCCCAGCTGGCCTGGACCCTCGGTCAGCTCGACGGGGTCAAGGGCGTCCGCGTGAGCGTGGGCGGGGTACCCCTGCCCGAGCTGGAGGGACAGGTCGACCGGGGGGCCTACTCCTCCCTCGACCCGGCCGGCGGCACGATCGGCCCGGCGGTGGCGGTCGTGTCGGGGCGGGTGACGACCCTGGGCAAGAGCCCGGTGCCGGTCCCCGGCGCGATGGGCGACCCCTCGACGCCGCTCGTGGACCCCGCGGTGTCCCTGGACGGGAGCCGGGTCGCCGCGCTGAACCCCGCCGCCACGCGCCTGTTCGTCGCCGACGCACGGGCGGGCTCGCCCATGCGAGTCGCCATCAGCGGGCAGTCGCTGACGGCACCCTCGTTCGACCCGTCGGGTGAGGTGTGGACCGCCGGCACGACCCCGGCCGGCCCGGTGGTCTGGGTGGTGTCGGGGGACACCGTCCGCCAGGTCGAGACGCCTGGTCTGGGCCGGCGCCAGGTCCGGGCGCTGCGGATCGCGCGGGACGGCGTACGGGTGGCAGTCGTCCTCGAACACGGTGGGCGCGGGGCGCTCTACCTCGGCCGGATCGTGCGGACGGGCACCGATGTACGCCTCGACGGACTGCATCGCATCGAGTCCTCGCTGCTCGACGTGGCGGACGTGGCGTGGGCGGGTGCGGACTCGATCCTCGCGCTGTCGGCGGACACCCTGCAGCCCTACCTCGTCCAGCCGTTCGGGGTGGTTGTCCCGACGGGGGCGCCGCTGCGCGGGGCCACCAACGTGACGGCGGCGCCCCAGCAGCCGGTGCTGGCCTCGACGAGCAACGGGCGCATCTACACCACGGACAGCACCGACACCTGGCTGGCCCTTCGCGGGGTGCGTCCGGGGACCGGGCGCGACCCGTCCTACCCGGGCTGACCTTCGGATCTGCACAGGCCGGCCAGGTCCCCAGATCCATCGCGCGCATCGGGGCGCGGCCTCAGCGGCGGGCAACCTGGCGGCGTGCTGAGGAGCGCGGTCGAGGCGGGGCAGGCGCTGCTGGACCTCGTGCTGCCGCGGTCGTGCGCGGGGTGCTCGCTCGCGGGACCCCTGCTGTGCCCGAGGTGTGCCGCGCCCTTGCGGCGGGCGGCGGAGCCGACCCAGCCCCGACCGTGCCCCGCCGGCTTCCCACCGACCTGGGCGGTCAGCGCCTACGACGGCCCGGTCCGGGCTGCCGTCCTCGCCCACAAGGAGCACGGCCGGCTCGCGCTCGCGCGTCCCCTCGGGGAGGCGCTGGCCCGCTCCGTCGCCGGGGCTGTGGACTCCGCGCCGGGGCCGGTCGTGCTCGTTCCCGTCCCCTCGAGGGCGGCCGCCACGCGGCAGCGAGGCCACGACCCCGTCCTCCGGATGGCTCGGGTGGCCGCCGCGTGGCTGCGGGAGCAGGGAGTCGATGCGCGCGTGTCCCCGCTCCTGCGCGCGCGACGGCGGCTGGCCGACCAGGCGGGGCTGTCGGCCGGGGCTCGGACGGTGAACCTCGGCGGCGCCCATCGCGTCCGCCCGAGGGTCCGTCTGCCGGGCGACCACGACTGCGTGGTCCTGGTGGACGACGTGGTGACGACGGGCGCGAGCCTCACCGAGGCGACACGTGCGCTACTGACGGCGGGAGTGCCCGTCCATGCCGCCGCCGTGGTCGCCGCCACCCAGCGGCGCCGGCCCGGTTGAGGGGGCCCGGTCGAGTCGCCCCCTTGCTGAGTCGCGGGCCCTTGTGCCCTGGCCGCTCTCTCGCGCCCTCGACTAGCGTCGACCCACGCGACCTCGAGCCTCACCACGCCATCGGCCAGAGGTCGCGAGTGGTCCCAGGGTGGCGAAGCAGTCGAGGAGGCGCGCGTTGGTCGACATCGTGGTGAGGGGCCGGGGCGTCGAGGTCTCGGACCGCTTCCGGGAGCGCGTGGGCGAGAAGTTGGCCAAGGTCGAGCGCCTGGACCACAAGGTGCAGCTGGTCGACGTGGAGGTGTCGAAGGAGGCCAACCCGAGGCTGGCGGACCGCGCGTACCGGGTCGAGCTGACCATCCGCAGCCGCGGCCCCGTGGTCCGCGCCGAAGCGGCGTCGGACGACAAGTACTCCGCGCTCGACGTCGCCTGCGGGAAGCTCGAGTCCCGCCTTCGCCGGCTGGCCGACCGCCGCCGCAGCCACCACGGCACGTCGCACGCCGCCAGCGCGGCGGTCGTCCATGACGAGGGCCATGACGAGGGCCAGGGCGCCGCGTCCGAGGCGCCCGACCCCTGGGCCGCCCCCGACGTCCTCCCCCCGCTGGTGCGCGAGAAGGTCCATGAGGCCAAGCCGATGACCCTCGACGAGGCATTGGAGGCCATGGAGCTGGTGGGCCACGACTTCTACCTGTTCGTCGACGCCGAGAGCTACGACCCCTCCGTCGTCTACCGGCGCAGCAGGGGGTACGACTACGGGGTGATCCGGCTGCGCGTCGCGGGCTGAGCCTGCGGCCACGGCTGGCCCGCTCGGGTGGGAGGCACCTAGCCCGTCCGGGCCGGTCACTCCTGGCCCGTTCCGTCCTCGCCTGTCATCATGGGGTGGACACGCAGGCCGGCGTCCCTGGGCGCCGGCGCAGGTGCCCGGGTCGGAGGGGGCGGGGTGGACACGGGTCTCACGCTGGTCCAGGACAGTCGGCCGGTGGTCGTCCACGAGTCCGCCGGACCCGGCGAGGGTTCCGCGGCCGACGACGGACCGACGGTCCGGGTGCTCGTGGTGGACGACCACGCGCTCTTCCGTCGCGGGCTTCGCAGCGTGCTTGAGGCCGAGCCTGGCGTCGTCGTGGTCGGTGAGGCCGCGGACGGCGTCGAGGCGGTCGAGCAGGTCGAGGCCCTAGCGCCCGACGTCGTCATGCTCGATGTCCGCATGCCCCGGCTGGACGGTATCGATGCCTGCGCGCGCATCAAGGAGGCGCGACCGGCGACCAGGGTGGTCATGCTCTCGGTGAGCGAGGACGACGCGGACCTGTACGCCGCCATCCGGGCGGGCGCCTCTGGCTACCTGCTCAAGGAGGTCGGTGTCGAGGAGGTCGTCGACTGCGTGCGCGCGGTCTCCCGCGGTCAGTCGCTGGTCAGCCCACGCCTGGCCGGCAAGCTGATGGACGAGTTCGCCGCCCTCGCCCGCCGAACCGCCGACGCGCCGCGGGCGTCGACCGCGCCCAGGCTCACCGAGCGCGAGCTCGAGGTGCTGGGGCTGGTCGCCGAGGGGCTGAACAACGGCGAGATCGCCAAGCGGCTGTTCATCAGTCAGAACACGGTGAAGAACCACGTGCGCAACATCCTGGAGAAGCTCCAGCTGCACTCCCGCATGGAGGCCGTCATGTACGCCGTCCGCGAGAAGATCCTCGACCTCGGCTAGCGCATCAGGTCCACCCGACGTGGACGCTGCCCGCCGAGCTCTGCGCGGTGATCGAGCGCGCAGCCTTCGGGTCGGTCGCGATGTCGACGGTGGCGCTGCCCGCGGAGCTGTGCGCGTCCACCGCGTACGCCGTCCCGTCGTCGGGGACCGCCACGGTGACCGAACCCGCGGAGCTGGTGGCGGTGACGGTGCTCGGCGGGGCGCTGAAGCGGAGGTCGAGGCTGCCGGCGCTCGACGAGGCAGTCACGCTCGCCGCGCGCAGCCCGTCGCCGAAGACCCCGCCGGCGGAGGAGTGCGCGACGACGGTCCCACTGACGCCGACCAGGTCGATCCCGCCGCCGCTGCTCGACAGGTCGAGCGCGGTGCCCGCGGGGACGACCAGGGCCACCGACGTCGAGCCGGAGATGCCGCCGAGGGTGAGGGCCGAGCAGTGCGAGCGCACCACGAGCCGGCCGCCGACGCGGTCGGCGGTCACGGTGGGCCGGTCGAAGGTCATCCACGACTTCGTGGTGAGGCTGATCGAGGTCTGCGGCCCCTCGGTGACCCGGATGCCGCCGCAAGGCTGGTGCACCTCGACGGTGCCCGCCGCGGCGAGGCTCTCGTGCGTGGTCTGCGAGCGCAGCCAAAGCAGGCTGGCCAGCGTCAGCGAGCCGGATGCGATGGCGAGCACGGCGAGCAGGAGCCCAGCCAGGACGACGAGCGGGGCTCCCGGGCCGTGCTGGCGCGGTGGCCGCCCCGCCGGGGCCGGCGGCGTCAGGGTGGCCGTCACGGCGCGCCCTCCAGGTAGCGCAGCACCGCGAGGACGCGGCGGTGGTCGTCCTCAGCCGGGAGCAGTCCGAGCTTGCTGAAGATGCTGCTGACGTGCTTCTCGACCGCGCCGTCGCCGACCACCAGCGCGGCCGCGATGGCCGCGTTCGAGCGGCCCTCGGCCATCAGCTGCAGCACCTCGCGCTCGCGGCGGGTCAGGGTCTGCAGCGGGTCGCGGCGACGCGAGCGGGCCAGCAGCTGCGAGACCACCTCCGGGTCGAGGGCCGTGCCGCCCTCGGCGACCCGGCGCACGTCGGCGAGGAAGTCGCCCACGTCGGCCACCCGGTCCTTGAGCAAGTAGCCGACCCGGCTGGAGTCCCCGGCCAGCAGCTCGGAGGCATAGCGCTCCTCCACGTACTGCGAAAGGACGAGGACGGCAATGTGCGGCCACGACGACCGGATGACCAGCGCCGCGCGCAGGCCTTCGTCGGTGTGTGTCGGCGGCATCCGTACGTCGGTGACGACCACGTCGGGGGAGAGGTCCTCGACGGCGGAGAGCAGGTCCTGCGAGTCCGCGACGGCAGCCACCACCTCGTGGCCGTCCTCGGACAGCAGTCGGGCGAGGCCCTCGCGCAGGAGGGCGAAGTCCTCGGCGATCACGACACGCACGGCAGCTCCACGAAGACGACCGTCCCACCACCGGATGGGCTGGTGACGACGAGACGCCCGTCGACGGCGGCGACTCGGTCGCTGAGGCCGGCCAGCCCCGAGCCCGGAGCGGCGGCCGCACCGCCGCGCCCGTCGTCCGACACCCAGACCAGCAGCTGCGTCGGCGTCCGCCGCACGCTGACCGTCGCGCGGGTCGCGCGGGCATGCCGGGCGACGTTGGTCAGGGCCTCGGCCACCACGAAGTACGCCACCGCCTCGATCGTCGCGGGGGCGCGGGCCGAGGACAGCGCGGGGTCGACGTCGACGACCACGGGCACGGGGGAGCGCGCCGCGAGCGCTGACAGGGCGGGGTCGAGGCCGCGGTCGGTCAGGACGGCGGGGTGCACGCCGCGGATCACGTTGCGCAGCTCCACGATCGCCCGCTTCGCCTCGTCGTGCGCGGTGTCGAGCAGCTCCGCCACACCCTCCGGGTCGGTGTCGAGGCGGCGCCGGGCCAGGCCGATGTTCATAGCGAGGGAGACGAGCTGCGGCTGCACACCGTCGTGCAGGTCCCGCTCGATCCGGCGGCGCTCCTCGTCCGCGGCACCGACGACGGCCGCCCGGGTCTCCGTGAGCGTGCTGACCTGGGCGCGCAGCAGGTCCGACTCGGACGGGCCGAGCAGCGCCCGCGCCAGCCCCACGTCGGCCGCGGCCGTGACCCGCGCGACGGCGCCGGCGAGGAACAGCAGCCCGACGCCGATGACGCCGGCCGCGATGCACCCGGCGACCCCCCGCGGGTCGAAGTCGCCCCACTGGATCGCCGGGCCGTCCGGGATGCGGTGCGCGTAGATCGGGAAGGTGACGGTGGCGAACGCCAGGCACCAGGTCGAGATGACCACGGCGAACCAGAGCGGCCCGAGGACCAGGCCGATCAGCCCGTGCGCGAGGTCCTTCCACGGGCCGCTGGTCGCGAGGGTCCGCATCAGCCGGCGCCACCGCGGCGTCCCGGGGTCGCTGCGCGGCCACGGCCGCGACGGGATGTCCACGTCGAGGACGGCGAAGATCCGCGCCCGGTTCATCCGGCCGAAGAGGTGGCCCGCGGCGAGCGTGCCCAGAGCGACGAGGAAGCCGACGCCGATGATCGACAGGCCGACGCTGACCGCGATGCCGGTGACCAGCACGGTGCCGACGAACACGCCGACGACCAGGTCGAGCGCCGCGTTCGCGGTGGCTCGCCACGTGGTCAGTGACCACGGCATCGACTGCATCGGGGCTCGCTTCCTCGGTCGCGTACGGATCGGCGGGCTTCACGCTACGGACGCGACGCTGGCCCGGGCCATGCGGACCGCCACCGTGTCGCGGTGGGGTTCCCCCCCGTACGGATCCGGGTGGTCGCACCGCTGACCGCCCGGGCCGTCGGTCGAGAGCCTGGTGGCCGTTCACCTGGAACCGCCATTGGAGGCTGTCATGCAACGCGCCGGCGCTGCACTCGGAATCGCCCGCTGGTCCGCCCGTCACCCCTGGCGAGCCATCGCGGGCTGGCTCGTCTTCATCGCCCTCTGCCTCGTCGCAGGCGGGGCGATCGGGACCCGCTCGCTCGCCGACTCCGACTCGGGGTCCGGACAGTCGGGGACCGCCGACAAGGTGGTCGCCGCCGCCGGGTACCCCAGCCGCATCACCGAGAACGTGCTCGTGCAGCCGCGGCAGGGGCGCGACGGCGCCCAGGTCGCCGTGGCCGTGCGGGAGCTGCGCGCGTCACTGCGGTCGTTGTCCGCCGTGCAGGAGGTCGAGGCGCCCCAGGTCTCCGCCGACGGACGGACGACCCTGCTCCCGGTGGTGATGTCGGCCGGCGGGCGGACCGGGGACGCGGCGACGACGTACGCCATCGCGCACCTGGCACCCGTCGAGGCCGCGGTCGGCGCCGTCGCGAAGCAGCACCCGACGCTGCGCGTCGAGCAGGCCGGGGACGCCTCGCTCGAGGACGCGGTCGACAAGCAGGTCGGCACGGACTTCCACCGCGCCGAGGTCCTCAGCATCCCGCTGACGCTCCTCATCCTGGTCGTCGCCTTCGGCGCGCTCGCCGCGGCGGGGGTGCCGGTGCTGCTCGCACTGTCAGCGGTCGCCTCGGCGCTCGGCCTGTCGGCGTTCACCTCCCACGTCGTCCCCAACGCGAACGCCCTGTCGTCGGTCGTGCTGCTGATCGGCATGGCCGTCGGCGTGGACTACTCGTTGTTCTACCTGCGCCGGGAGCGCGAGGAGCGCGCGGCCGGCCGGTCGTCCATCGACGCGGTCGAGATCGCCGCGGCGACCTCGGGCCGGGCGATCCTGGTGTCCGGTGTCTCCGTGCTCATCGCGATGTGCGGCATGCTGCTCGCCGGCAATGTGGTGTTCATCTCGATGGGCATCGGCATGATCCTCGTGACCGCTGTCGCGGTGCTGGGGTCGCTGACCGTCCTGCCGGCCCTGCTCGCCAAGCTCGGCCACCGCGTCGACCGGCCGCGGGTGCCGCTCGTGCACCGGCTGCGCAGCCGCGACGGGTCCGGCCGGTTCTGGCCGGCCGTCCTGCGGGTGGTGCTGGCGCGTCCGTCGGCCTCCCTCGCCGTCGGCGCCACCGTGCTGCTGGCTCTCGCCGTACCGGCCCTGGGCATGCAGCTGCGCACCAGCGGTCCGGAGGACCTGCCCCGGTCGATCCCGCGCCTCACCACGTATGACCGGATCGTCGCCGCGTTCCCGCAGGAGGGCACCGTGCACCAGGTGGTCGTCTCCAGCGACCGTCCGCTCGACCGCGCCGCGGTGGGTTCGGCGGTGCGGATGCTGGAGCGCTCCACCGCCGCCCAGCCGCGCCTGTTCTCGGCCGAGACATCGACGCCGGACTTCTCGCCGGACCGCACGGTGGCGACGTTCGACGTCGCCGTCCCCTACGACCAGGCGGACCCGCGGGCCCGCCAGGGCCTGCACGAGCTGCGCTCGACGCTGCTGCCCGCCGCGTTCGGGGACCTGCCGGGCACGCACGTGGCCGTCACCGGCCAGATCGCCGGGGACGCCGACTTCTCGGCCCAGCTGCGCGGGCACCTGCCGCTGGTGATGGGTTTCGTCCTGCTGCTGACGTTCCTCGTTCTGGTGCTCGCGTTCCGGTCGGTCGTCGTCGCGGGAACGGCGGTGCTGCTGAACCTGCTGTCGGTCAGCGCTGCCTACGGCCTGCTCGTGCTGGTGTTCCAGCACACCTGGGCCGAGGGGCTGCTGGGGTTCCACTCCAACGGCGCCGTCATCTCGTGGCTGCCGCTGTTCCTGTTCGTCGTGCTGTTCGGGCTGTCGATGGACTACCACATCTTCGTCGTCTCGCGGATCCGCGAGGCGGCGCTGCGAGGGCTCCCGACGCGGGCGGCCGTGGCCGAGGGCGTGACCCGTTCCGCGGGTGTCGTCACGAGCGCGGCGGTGGTGATGGTGGCGGTGTTCGGCATCTTCGCCACCCTGTCGCTGCTCGACTTCAAGCAGCTCGGTGTCGGGCTGGCGGCGGCGGTGCTCATCGACGCGACGCTGGTCCGAGCGGTGCTGCTGCCGTCGGCGATGGCCGTGCTCGGGCGATGGAACTGGTGGCTGCCCCGCTCCTGGGAGCGGCTGCCGCACCTGGAGGGCGCCGGCACGCCGGCACCGGGGGCCGCGACCGGGCCGCAGCCGGTGGCCGCACCGGTCCCGGCCCTGGTCGACCGGTGAAGCGGTGTCGGGCGCGTCCGGCAGGATGCCGGGCGTGCCCGACACCGTCGCG
>DATJPE010000037.1 GCA_035506535.1 Actinomycetes bacterium
CCGCCGCTGCTGCGGGTCCCGACCCGATCGCGTCCGCTGCGCGTGCTGGTCACGGGCGACTCGCTGTCGACGTACGTCGCCGACGACATCGACCAGCTCGCCCAGGCGCGCGGCCTGCTCTCGGTGACCGGGATCTCCGCCGACGGCACGGGGCTGACCAACCCTGCCTTCTACAACTGGCAGAAGCAGGCGCGTGCGCAGGTCCGGGCGCACCACCCGGAGGTGGTCGTCATGGTGATCGGCGGCAACGACGGGTGGGGGATGACCTCCCCGTCCGGCCAGCGGGTGTCGGTGGGCAGCCAGGCCTGGGTCGACGAGTACGCCCGCCGGGTCGTCGCGATCATGCAGACCTACCGGCAGGGCGGGGTGAGCGCGGTGTACTGGTCAGGCCCGCCCACTGCCCGGAACCCGCTGTGGAACCGGCTGTACCGAAAGCTCAACGAGGCCGACCAGCGGGCGGCGCTCGCCGTCCCGGGGGCGCGTTACGTCGACCTGTACCGCGGGACGGCCGTGGACGGTCGCTACGCCGACCGCGTCCGCTACGCGGGCCGCGTGATCGCGCACTCGCGGCAGGCCGACGGCGTCCACTGGACCCTCGACGGGGCGCTGCTCCCGGCCAGCCTCGAGCTGGCCGCGATCGCCCAGGACGTCGGCCGCCCGCTGGACTGACCGGCGTTCGGGCCGAGCAGCCCCGGGCGGCTTGCCTACACTCGGTGCAATGGCCTACCTGGACCACGCGGCGACCACGCCGATGCTGCCCGAGGCGATCGCCGCCGTCACCGAGCAGCTCGCGAGGACCGGCAACGCCTCGTCGCTGCACGCCTCCGGCCGGCGCGCTCGACGCGTGGTCGAGGAGTCGAGGGAGACCCTGGCCCAGGCCCTGGGGGCGAGGCCCTCCGAGGTCGTCCTCACCGGGGGTGGCACCGAGGCGGACAACCTCGCCGTCAAGGGGCTGTTCTGGGCGAGACGGGCCGCTGACCCGCGCCGCGTGCGCATCCTCGCCGGGTCGGTCGAGCACCACGCGGTCCTCGACCCGGTCGCCTGGCTGGTACGCCACGAGGGCGCCGTCGTCGACTGGCTGCCGGTCGACGCGTACGGGCGGGTCCGCCTGGAGGCCGTGGCCGAGGCGCTCGAGCGGGACCCGGACGACGTCGCCCTCGTCACCGTGATGTGGGCCAACAACGAGGTCGGCACGCTGCAGCCGGTGACGGAGATCACCGAGCTCGCCCACGCCCATCGCGTGCCGGTGCACTCCGACGCCGTGCAGGCCTTCGGTCAGGTCCCCCTGGACTTCGCGCACTCGGGGCTGGACGCGATGACCGTGACCAGCCACAAGATCGGCGGGCCGCTCGGGATCGGGGCGCTCGTCCTCGCCCGGGGGGTGACCCCGGAGCCGCTGCTGCACGGCGGCGGGCAGGAGCGCGACATCCGCTCGGGCACCTTCGACGCACCGGCGGCTGCCGGTTTCGCCGCCGCGGCACGTGTCGTGACGGCCGAGCGGGCCAGGAGAGCCGAGCGTCTGACCCGGCTGCGGGACCGGCTGGTCGACGGCGTCCACAAGGCCGTGCCCGAGGCGGTGCTCAACGGCCACCCGAGCGACCGGCTTCCCGGGAACGCCCACTTCTCCTTCCCCGGCTGCGAGGGTGACGCGCTGCTCATGCTGCTGGACGCGGCCGGGGTGGAGTGCTCGACCGGTTCCGCCTGCTCCGCCGGCATCGCGCAGCCCAGCCATGTGCTGCTCGCGATGGGAGCCGACGAGGCGCACGCCCGCAGCTCGTTGCGCTTCACCCTGGGCCACACCTCGACCGACGCCGACGTCGATGAGCTCGTGGCGGCGATCCGCCCGGCCGTGGACCGCGCCCGACGGGCCGGCCTGGCCAGGATGGGCAGCGGCGCCTGATGCGCGTCCTCGCCGCCGTCTCGGGCGGCGTCGACTCGGCGGTGGCGGCCGCCCGCCTCGTCGACGCCGGTCACGACGTCACCTGCGTGCACCTCGCCCTCTCCCGCACGCCCGAGTCGTCCCGGACCGGGGCCCGCGGCTGCTGCACCCTCGAGGACGCCCGGGACGCCCGCCGGGCCGCCGACGTCCTCGGCACGCCGTTCTACGTCTGGGACCTCGCCGAGCGGTTCCACGACGAGGTCGTCTCCGACTTCGTCACCGAGTACGCCGCAGGGCGTACCCCCAATCCCTGCCTGCGCTGCAACGAGCGCATCAAGTTCGCGGCCGTGCTCGACCGCGCCCTCGCCCTCGGCTTCGACGCCGTGGCGACCGGGCACTACGCCCGGATCGTGTCGGCCCCCGGCGGGCCGCAGCTGCACCGGGCGGTCGACGAGGCCAAGGACCAGTCCTACGTCCTCGGCGTGCTCACCCCCGAGCAGCTCGCCCACGCGATCTTCCCCCTGGGGGACACCCCCAAGCCCGAGGTCCGCCTCGAGGCCGAGCGCCGCGGGCTGACCGTTGCGCGCAAGCCGGACTCCCACGACGTGTGCTTCATCCCCGACGGCGACACCTCCGGATTCCTGCGACGTCGGCTGGGCGCCGCCGACGGAGAGATCCGGGACCACGACGGCACCCTGCTCGGGCACCACGACGGGGCCTACGCCTTCACGGTCGGGCAGCGACGCGGCCTTCGCGTGACCAGCGACGGTCGCCCGCGCTACGTCTTGTCGATCTCTCCGGTCACCCGGACGGTGACCGTGGGGCCTCGTGCGGACCTCGCCGTCGGTGCGCTCCACGGCGTCGCCGCCCGCTGGTTCGCCCCGCCCGGCCCCGCGCTGGAGTGCACCGCACAGGTGCGCGCCCACGGCGAGCAGGTACCGGCGGCGGCCCGGCCGGTGACCGACGGGGTCGTGGTCAGCCTCTCCCGGCCCCTGTACGGGGTCGCACCCGGTCAGGCGGTGGTGCTGTACGCCGGGAGCCGAGTCCTCGGCTCGGCCACCATCGCGCGCACGGTCGCCTGGTGACCTTCCCCTGGCCCGACGCATCGGCGACCGGGGTCGGCTCGATGCCGGGAACCGACGTGCGCGAGGCGATGCGCGTCGTCCTGGGCGAGCTGCCCGACCTGCCTCACCTGCCGGAGCTGCCGGCCCGGGGCCCGGGTGCCGACCTCGTCGGCCGCGGCGTCGCCGCACTGGTGGACCTGCACGCTGAGGTGTGGCCCTCCGGCTGGCGGCTCGCAGCATCTCCCGGCCGCGACGAGCGTCGTGCCCGGGACTACCTGGACGAGGACCTCGACGTGCTCGAGGAGCAGGCTTTCGGGCTGACCTCACCGGTCAAGGTCGCCCTCGTCGGACCGTGGACCCTCGCCGCGAGCGTCGAGCTCCCCCACGGCGACAAGGCCCTCGCCGATCCTGGGGCCTGCCGGGACCTGGCCCAGTCGTTGGCCGAGGGCCTCGGGCAGCACCTTCACGACGTGCACCGGCGCCTGCCGCACGCGCGCGTGCTGGCCCAGCTCGACGAGCCCGCCCTGCCGGCGGTGCTGTCGGGCACCGTGCCCACCGCGAGCGGGTTCGGCCACCTCGAGGCGGTCGAGCCCGAGGTGGCGGAAGGGGTGCTGCGGGAGGTGCTGGCAGCGGCCTCGGATGCGTTCCCGGTGGTCCACTGCTGCGCGGCGGACGCCCCGATCGACCTCCTGCGGCGGGCCGGCGCCGCGGCTCTATCCCTCGACCTGGCCGCGGTGCTGCAACGCCGGCCGGGTGCGGAAGAGGAGCTGGGCACCGCTCTCGAGGCGGGGGTGGGCCTCTTCGCCGGAGTGGTCGCCCCTCTCGGGCCGGTGTCGGAGGCCGCCGCTACCGTCGGGCCCGTGCGCGAGCTGTGGCGACGTCTCGGCCTGTCCGGCGAGGACCTCGCCAGGGTCGTCGTCACCCCCACCTGCGGCCTGGCGGGGAGCGACCCCGGGGCGGTCCCGCGGCTCCTGGCCGCCGCGCGAGCCGGCGCTCGGCTGCTGCGCGACCAGGGGGTGGACGGATGAGTGCCGAGGTGCCCGAGTCCGCCCTGCGCCGCCACGCCGAGCTGGCCCAGGAGGTCGACGAGCACTCCTATCGCTATCACGTGCTCGATGCGCCCGTGATCAGCGACGGCGAGTACGACGCGTTGATGCGAGAGCTGCAGTCTCTGGAGGCGTCCTTCCCGTCGCTGGTCACCCCCAGCTCGCCCACGCAGCGCGTCGGCAACGTCTACGCGACCCAGTTCAGCCCGGTCGAGCACCGCGAGCGGATGCTCAGCCTCGACAACGTCTTCTCTGCCGAGGAGCTCGCCGCGTGGGAGTCGCGGGTGCTGCGGGACGCGGCCGCGCAGGTCAGCTGGCTGCTCGAGCTCAAGGTGGACGGCCTCGCCGTCAACCTCACCTACGCCGACGGGCGGCTGGTCCGCGCCGCCACCCGCGGCGACGGGACCACGGGTGAGGACGTGACGCCGAACGTCCGGACGATCCAGGGCGTCCCCCTGCGACTCATCGACGGCGAGCGGCCGGTCCCGAGCCTGGTCGAGATACGGGGCGAGGTCTTCTTCCCCGTCGAGCGTTTCGCCGACCTCAACGCCGCTCTCGTCGCGGCGGGGCGGCCGCCGTTCGCGAACCCCCGCAACGCGGCCGCGGGCTCCCTGCGCCAGAAGGACCCCCGGGTGACCGCGGGCCGGCCGCTTCGCCTGGTCGTGCACGGGTTCGGCGCGCGGGAGGGATTCGCCATCGACC
>DATJPE010000038.1 GCA_035506535.1 Actinomycetes bacterium
CCGGTCGACGAGGGCCGGGGCCACGTACCCCGAGACCCCGCCCGCCTCGAACCGCGACCCCCACTCCGTGAAGTCGCCGCGCTCCTCGAAGGGGTTCACCACGTGGGCGGCCGTCAGGACCAGGCGGTCGGAGACCGCGCAGCCGTGGGCGAACCCGAATCGCCCCGTCAGGGAGACCACCGCCCCGGAGGGGGGAGGCCCCGGCGCCCCGGCGGCGAGGGTCGTCAGCGAGAGCAGGGCGGCGAACGCCGCGGCGAGGAGGCCGCGCACCGTCAGCGGTCCGGCCCGAGGACGAGGACGTCCTGCGGCAGCGACGGGTCGACATCCGCGTGGACGTGCCGCGGACACAGCTCGAGGCGCCGGAAGCCGGCGCGGTAGAGCGCGCGGACGACCGACGACCGGACGTGCGAGTCCTCCGCGCGGAGGTCGACCGCCAGCCCCCGGAGGTGCGCCGAGTCCGGCGCGCCACCGCAGGCCACGTTCTCCGCGGGCGTCCGTAGGCCGGAGGTGATGACGAACGGCACGCCGGCCGCGCCCCGCGCCTCGTCGAGCATCTCGACGAGCCCGGGCTGGAGGCCCCGCACCTCGTCGTCCGTGAACCAGATGGCCATCAGCTCCCCTCCCCCTCGGCCCCCGTCGGGGCGGGGGCGACGGCCCGCGACTTGTCCCGGCTCTCGGCCGAAGCCGACCGGTGCGCGGACGCGCCCCCGCCCCCCAGGGCCTTGCAACTCGCCTCGTGCTCTACGCTCACCAGCCGCCCGTTCGAGCTGATGACGCGCCCCCTGCAGAACTCGCAGGGCCGCGCCCTCGAGTACCACGCCGCCGTCGGCGACAGCGGCGGGACCCGGCTCGAGCGGACGCGAGGGTTCACGGGCCGAACGACCCCGCGGCGCACTGGTGGCTCGGGTACACCCCGAGCCGGTAGGTCACCCCGCAGCGCGAGCACGTCACCCACGTCTCGACCGGGTACGTCGTCGGCGCCGGCGGGTACGTCGTCGGCGCCGGGGGCCGGCACTCGTGGGGCGCCCCGCAGTCCGGGCAGAACTTCGTCACTGCGCCGCGGACTTCTTCGGGTTGCCCTTGGCGTCGTTCGGGTGCTTCGGGTCGCGGCCGCCCCCCTTGACGAACGGAGCCGCCTTCTTCCCGCCGAACGGGTTGCCCTTGCCCATCACCACCTCCCTGCACGCGGGGAGCCCACCTCCCCGCTCACGACGTCGAAGTACCAGCGGAACCTCGCCGCGGCGCGCGAGGCCCACGTCCCGAGGCACGCGTGCCGCGCGCCGGCAGCCCCGCACCGCCCGCAGCGGCGCGTCACGGCTTCGGCAGCGACAACGGCGTCTTCCGCAGCTCCGCCACCACCGCCTCGAGCGCGAGCTTCTCGAGCTGCGCCCGGTGCTCTTCCCAGACCGCCACCAGCTCCGGCGGGACCGCCGGGAGGACGACCTGCGGCCGGTGGTCCTTGATCCACGCGACCCCGGCGGTCACGGCCATCGTCGCGATCCCGTACCACTCGGGCTGCGTGACGCGGTGGTCGAGGAGCGCCGACAGCGCGACGGGGAGCGCCGCGCTGGCGACCGCGCACAGCAGGCCCTCAGCCCACTTGTCCCAGCGGAAGCCCGCCTTCACCTTCAGGAACGTCATCGTCACCCCCTCAGAACGCCCTCACCGCTAAGCCGAGCTGCGCGAACGACGAGCGCGACCCGACGGCGAACTCCCCCACCAGGGCCGTCCGGTCGGACGTCCGCACCTGGTACGTCGACACCAGCGCGACGCCGTGCAGCGCCTGGTGCTGGCCGACCGCGGCGTAGACCCACCACGAGGGGCCGTCGACCCGGACCCCGACCCCCGCGGTGAACGCCTTCGGGAAGTCCGGGAGCACCCCGGCCGCGGTCGTCTCCAGCGAGCGTGCCACAGATGCGCCGGCAGCTGCGGCAACCACGACGCCGCCCGCGCCCCAGAGGTTCCGGTGCGCCGCGACCCCGACCTCCGCGGCTCGGAACGTCTTCACCTGGTCCTGGGCGAACTCGCCCGGGATCCCGATGGCGTCGGCCCGGAACGCGATCCCCCAGCGCCCGATCCCGACGACTCCCTGGGCCCGGCCGCCCACCAGGTCCCGGGTCTGGGCCGGCGGGGTCCAGTACCGCATCGCCCAGATCCAGCCCTCGCTGGTGGTCTTGACGGCCAGCGGGTCGGCGACCGCGGCCACGGCTGTGGCCGCGGGCGTCGAGGCGGGCGTCGAGGCCGGCTGCGCCGCGGCTACTGTGGCCACGGTAATTAACGTGGCCACGGTAAAGGCGAGGCGCCTCAGCGCGCGACCGACAGCCACTCCCGGACCTCCGCGAGGAGCGCGGAGAGCTTCGGCTCGTCGTGCTCGTCGCCCATCGTCTCGTTCACCCGCTCCAGGAGCCGCGTCGCCTCGGCCAGCGCCGCGGCGCTCGACGCCCTGCTGTGGACCACGTGCATCTCCCCTGCCATCAGTGACCCCCCTCTGTCCTCACTCGTCCTGCGCGCGCTGAAGCTCGGCGAGGACGTTCTCCATCTTGAGCTTCAGCTCCGGGAATGCCCTCCCGTGGGCGGTGTCGTCGTGGATCAGCCACGGCTTGATGACGTTCGCCGCGTCCCGGCAGCGGACGTGCATCGCGGTCCGGAGGCGGTCGACCGCCGCGCGGCTCGCCGCGGCCTCCGCCTTCAAGCGCGCGTAGTCGAGGACCAGCGCGTTGTACTCGTCGCAGGACTCGGCCACGGTCCTCCGGAGCCGGACCCCCAGCGCGACCGCGGCGCAGGCGAAGAACGCCGCGGCGAGGAAGGCGACGGCGGTCAGCATCGACGGGCCTCCTCCCGCGCGTCCCAGTCCCGTGGAGGCGTCCGGAAGACGTGGTTGTAGAGCGAGACCGCGAGCACGACCAGCGTGCAGGCGCCGACGACGGCGAGCGCGTCGACGACGTA
>DATJPE010000039.1 GCA_035506535.1 Actinomycetes bacterium
GGCCATGCCGACCCGGTCTTCGTCCACGTGGTCACCGTGCCGTCAGCATCAGTCAGGGTGAACGAGGTCGCGGACAGCTTGGTCAGCACACTGCCATCCGCCGAGGCGTCGCCCTTCCCGGTGAACGACACCGGGTAGCTCGTCGCCGACCCGACCAGCTGGTACTCGGTCACGGTCGCGTCCGGGTCAGTCAGGGTCACCACCCCGGTCGTGGCGGAGTTGTCGGTCAGCGCCGTGTCGGCGTGCCCGGACGACGGGCCGGCCAGGTCCGCCACCCAGCCCGGCCCGAACACCCCGGAGGCGCCCGAGGTGTTGCTCGAGGGGTTCTTGGTGGTCAGGGTGCGGCCCACGCTCAGGCCGTCGCCGGTGAACTGGGACACCGCCGCGTCGGTCTCGTCGATGCTCAGGTCGCCCGTGAGCAGATCCACCGAGCCTGGCCCGAGGTCGGTGGCGGCGTTCTGGATGGCCTCGTTGTAGGTGACGACCGGGCTCGGGGAGCACACCGGGCTCGGGTCGCTGGAGCTGGTGCCCAGGCACGCCTCGACTCGCACCGGCTCCTGGGTGGGCGCCAGCGTGGTCTTCAGGTCCCACGTGTAGGACGGCAGCACCCCACCGGAGGCCTGCTGCGGCCACGACCCCGGATGTGTCGTCGTCCCGGGCACCACCACGTTGCCGACCGGGATCGGGGCGAACCCGAGCGCCGGGTTGCTGTTCGTGCCCGTGACACTCGGGTTCAAGGTGGTGGAGTACCGGTAGGTCACCCACGGCCGGGTGCTCGGCCCGGCGGCGGAGATGAGGGTGTATTGCGCGGTCTGGTCCCCGTCGTTCGGGGAGGTCAGCGCCGCCTGGCCGACGTTGAAGCTGTAGGTGGCCGAGGTGGTGTTCCCCGCGTTGTCCTGCGCGGTCACCTTGAACGAGTGCGGCCCGTTCAGCAGCGGCGTCGCCGAGGTCACCGTGAAGCTTGTGGTCGTCGTCGGCACGCTCACCGCGTTGTTCGCGTCCAGCTGGTAGCTGTAGCTGGCGAGGTCGCTGCTGGTGTCGGACCAGGAGATCGTCCCCGTGTTCGCCGACGTCCACGCTCCCGCCGGCCACGTGCTCGAGGAGATGCTCGGGGTCGCCGGCGCCGTGGTGTCCACGCTGAACACGTACCAGGCGGTCCATGGTCCGGTGTCGGTGCCGTCGTCGCCGCGGACCCGCCACTCATACGTCGACCCGTTCGCCAGCGTCCCGGACGGCACCTTCCAGGTCCCTGGCGCGTTGCTGTTCACGTTCGCCACCGTCCCCGAGGTCACCTCGGTCGTCGGGGAGGGGTTGTTCCCGGCCCACACCTCGAAGTCCAGCGTCTCGAACCCGCCGTCCACGTCATGGGCGACCGCGCGCAGGTCCGGGGTCCCCGACCGGGTCAACGCCGGAGAGGCGCACGCCGTAGTGCACGAGTCGATCAGCAGCTGGTCCGGCACCAGCGGCGGGGTGTTGTAGGTGACCGACAGGGTCGGGTTGTTCGCGAACTTCTTCCACCCCGCCACATCGCTCTCGGTTGCCGTCGCCGAGCGCAGCTCGAACGGATACGTCGACTGCGACGCCGCCACATCCGCCGCCACCGCGCTGGTGACCGTGAAGTTCACGCTGCCCTGCGGGCAGTTCACGCTGTCGAACCCCTTCGCCACCGTCTGCGTGTCCAACGCCGACCCCACGCTCGCCTGGGTGTTCCACGTCGTCGTCGAGTCGAACCCGCTCACCGCGTACACCGCGACCGGGGAGGCGGTGCACGACGAGGAGTACGCCTCCAGCGTCTGCAACGTCGCCGACAGGATGTGCTTACCGGTGAGGTCCTGGGTGAACGCGAACAGCGACCGGTTCAGCTCCGTCCCATCCGGTGACCCCACCCGGGCGTACGCGGAGGAGTTGTAGAAGCTCGTGGTCGGGTTCGTCGACTGCACATACGTCCACGCCGACCGGGCGATCGTGGTGGACGGGTCCAGCGTCACCGGGTACACCGTCGACGGGTCCGTCAAGAACGCCTGGTCCGGCGCCAGCGTCAACGCCGGGGCACCCTTCGTCCCGCCGAGCCCCCACTCCAGCTCCCGGGAATGCTTCGCCTCACCGGACCTCGCGTCCGTCGTCGCGTCGTACGCCTGCCCGGCGGAGGCGTACACCACCACGTTGCCCTTCGCGTCCGCCAGGCTCACCCCGCCATGACCCTTCGTGGCGGTCAACCCCGTCAACGACACCGGCAACGCCAGCGACAACGCCGAGGCCGGCGCCGAGCGCAGCACCATGGACAGCTCGAACCCGGTCGAGGTCGCGGTCAGCACCAGGTCCCCGTCCGCGCCCGGCACCGCGCCCGCATACGTCGCCGTATCCCCGGACAGGGTCGGGGTCGGCAACGTCGACGGCCACGACACGCTCACCTTGCTCTTGCCCGGCCCGCCCAACGTGACCAGCGGACCGCTTCCACCGTCCGAGAACACCAGGTCCTGCGGCACCGCCGCCGGGACCACCCCCGCCTTGCCCGCCACCAGCGTCGTGTCGATCGCCTGCCACGACCCATCGCTGGCCTGCACCCGCACCGGCAACTGGTTGGTCTCCGTGGTCACCGTCCCGTCCGGGTTCGCGAACGTCTGCGACACCTCCGTGCGCTGCGAGGTGTCCTCCACCCGATGCTTCAACAACCGCGCCGCCAACGCCGCCGACACCCAGTCCGGGCGCTCATAGGTCTCCGGCGTCGACGCCGCGGCAGCCGCCTGAACCGTCCCTGTGTCAGCCGCCGGCGCCGCATGAGCAGCAGGCGCCCCGGCCATCGACACCACCACCGCCGCGGACACCACGGCGATCACCGGCAGCCGCAACCCCCCACGAACGAAGCGGCGACGAACGAGGACACCACGACCACGAGCAGCCACAGACCACTCCACGATCTCGGCTGCCGCCACCGACGCCAGCCCCCGGACGAGTGACCACGGGCACTGACGGTCCGCGATCACTCACTCAGCGTGTGCTGAACTTGGGGCCGAACGTAGAGTTCCTGTGCGTTCGCTGTCAATGATCTACGGGTGAACGTTCAGATCGGAGTTACCCGATGGCAACAGAACTTGCTGCGCACATGGTCCGCACGGCCTCGACGATGTTCGCGGCTCACGGCTATAGCGCGGTCTCGGTGAGAACCATCGCGAACGCTGTGCATGCGGATGTCGCTGCGATCTACTACTACTTCCGGTCCAAGGACGCCCTGCTCGCCGCAGTTCTCGCGCCCTACCTTGCTCAGCAAATCAGTGTCACCGAGACGGCGAACGCTGCCCCCAGAGCCCAGCGAGCTCGAACCCTGCTGACCGGCCTCGTCGACGCGCGCGTCACCCATCCGGAGGCAGCAGCCATAGTGAACGATCCGGCGATAAGGGACTTGCCCCGGCGTCGAGCCGAAATCGAGCACGTCAACTCTCAGGCGACCCACAGTTTGCTAATCACGACCACCGGCCGGGGGGCCAGGCAGCGCGTTGAACTCGCGCTGACGCTTGTGGCGCATGGGCCGGTGACGGCACGATCTCGTTCACACACGTTGGACGCGGCAGTACGGCTCATCGAGGTCGTCTAGAGACTCGCACCGCCCGGAAGCCGCGTCCGACCTTGACCTGACCCAGCGGGCGACGAGGCCCTGCAGGCGCTCGTCCACCTGGCTACCCAGGAGCTCGACGGACGGGATCCGCCCAGGGCCCTGTCACCTACCACCGCCGACTCACCGATCGGCCGGGTGATCACCGAAGCGAATCGGGCTTCCGCGGCGCGGGGCGCGGACCGCCGCTGATCCTGGGCCTTGTTGATGTGGGAACGTCGGTGGGAACGGACTGCACAGAAGTGGACGGCACCAGCTGTCATGGGGTGTCAGGGGGAACGGCCTCTGACCTGCGGAAACGTCACCCGGGATCATGGGGTGTCACCGTCTGGCAGGCTTGGGCCCTGACTCATAATCCGTCGGTCGTGGGTTCGAGCCCCACCCGTCCCATGGATGAGGGTTGACGACGACGAGTTCGGAACAGTCACAGGTCGCCATCTCGGTGACGACTCTGACCAAGCGGTTCGGCGATCGGGTGGCGTTCGAGGATGTCAGCCTCGAGGTGGGGCGAGGCGAGGTGTTCGGGTTCCTCGGCCCCAACGGGGCCGGGAAGACGACCATGGTGCGAACCCTCGGTGCCCTGATCGCTCCTACGTCGGGATCTGCGACCGTGGCCGGCCTCGCCCTGACAGAAGAGAACGCGGTCAGCATCCGGGACCGCATCGCGGTCATGCCTGAGACACCCGGGCTGTACCTGCGCCTGACCGTCGCCGAGAACCTCGAATGCTTCGCCGGGCTGTACGGGGTCCGCGACCCGCATGCCCGCATCGCCCACGTTCTCTCGGCGGTGGGCCTGACCGACCGAGCCGCCGAACCCTGCGGGAAGCTGTCGAAGGGTCTGCGCCAACGCGTGAGCCTCGCGCGGGTCATGCTCAACGACGCCGAGGTCGTGTTCCTGGACGAGCCGACCTCCGGCCTGGACCCCGAGGCCTCGCGGGAGGTGTACGAGATCATCCAGGGACTCGGTGACCGCGGGGTCACCGTCTTCCTGACCACCCATCGCCTGGACGAGGCCGAGCGCCTGTGTCATCGAGTCGCGTTGCTCAACACCACGTTGCGCGCCGTCGGTCGGCCCGACGAGCTCAGGGCCCGTCTGTTCGGGGCCGGGGTGGAGATCAGAACCCGGCTTCCCCTCGCTGACCCGGCCGGGGTGTTCGCCGGGCTGCCGGGGGTCGACGCGTGGGAGCAGCAGGGGCCGACCACGTACCTGCTGACGGTGAGCGACGCCTCGGCGTCAGCACCCGAAGCAGTCCGGGCGCTGGTCGCGGCCGGCGCCGACGTCTTGTCCCTGACCCAGTCACGCCACTCCCTGGAGGACGTGTACCTGAGCCTGATCAGCGGCGACACCGAGCAGGGCGAGCCGTGAGCGTCGATGCCGGGAGGATCCGTGCGATCTACCGCAAGGAGCTCCGTGAGTACCGCCGGACCAGCACGATCGTGGCCACGATGATGGCCCTGCCCGTCGGCGTGGCCACCTTCCCGTTGCTGTTCGTGCTCTCGATGCCCACCTCGGCCGCGCACACCCTCCAGGGCGATCCGCTCATCGTCCTGTTGGGGATCCCGGCCCTCGTGCCCACGACGATCGCCGCGTATGCCGTCGTCGGCGAGCGGACGCAGGGGTCCTTGGAACCGGTCCTGACCACGGCCATCCCCGGTGACGAGCTGCTGCTCGCCAAGGCACTGGCCGCGCTCCTGCCCTCACTCGTCGTCTCCTACGGAGTCTTCGCCCTGTTCGCGCTCATCACCACGGTGTTCGCCCACCCGGGCGTGGCGGCCGCCGTTCTGAGCTGGCAGGACGTGTCGGTGCAGATCCTGTTCACGCCGTTGCTGGCAGTCCTGACCATCTGGATCGGCATCGCCGTCTCGACCCGCACCACGGACGTCAGGGTGGCTCAACAACTGGCCGCCCTGGCCGGCCTCCCGATACTCCTCGTCTGCTACCTGGTCGCCTTCGACGTCATTCCCGCGTCGATCGCGGTCGCCGTCGTCCTGGCTGTGGTCCTCGTCGTCGCTGACCTTCTCGGCTGGCGGGTCGTCTCGGTGGCCTTCGACCGAGAACGACTGATCACCAGCACTCGCTGACCGCACGAGTCGGGGCCGATCTCCTACGGTGTGGCCGTGATCACCGCTGCGCACGTCCTGCTGTTCAGCTCCGACGCAGAGGCCGACCGGGCGTTCCTCCGTGACGTCCTGGGCTGGCCGTTCGAGCGCGCCGGCGGCCCGGGGGACGACTGGCTCATCTTCCGGCTGCCTCCCGCCGAGGTCGCCGTGCACCCCACCGAGGGCGAGCCCACCGCGCAGCTGCATCTCATGTGCGACGACCTGACGGCGACACTGGCCGAGCTGGCCGCCCACGGAGTCCGGCCGACCGCCGAGCCCCGGGACCTGGGCTGGGGGATCTTCACGACGATCCCGATGCCCAGCGGAGCAGAGCTGGGCCTGTACGAGCCGAGGCACCGCACGGCCCACCAGCTCTGAGCAGCGGGGGAGGACCTTCGGCTCTGCCGCGGCGGCGGGACGGGGTCCGAGGCTGGGAAAGGTTCGAGGCTTGGGGAAGGACCGCGAGGCGAGGAGTCGACCATGGCCCAGGTGCTCGTGGCGTACGCCACCAAGAACGGCTCCACCGAGCAGGTCGCGAGGGTCGTCGCGGGAGTGATGGGCGAGGCGGGGGCCCGGGTCGACGTACGCCCTGCCGGCGCGGTCAAGGAAACGCTCGAGCGCTACTCACTCGTCGTGCTGGGCGGAGCCCTCTACCGCGGCCGGTGGCACCGCGATGCCCGACGCTTCCTCCGCCGGCATCGTGGCGATCTCGTGCACCGCCGCGTGGCGGTCTTCGGGATGGGGCCGCGCGAGGACGACGGGGCGGCCTGGCAGCGTTCGCGCACCCAGCTGGACAACGCCTTGGCCAGGTACCCGACGCTGACGCCGACGTCCGTCGCCGTCTTCGGCGGGGTCGACCCCAAGGGGCGCAAGGGGGCGCGGCGCGACCTGCGGGACTGGGACGCGATCAGGGCATGGGCGTACGCGCTGCTCGCGACGAAGCCGACCGACCAGGGCCTGCTGCCGTAGCCTCGCGTCCGGCCCGGCGCGGCGGCATGAAGACGAGGACGACGGCGACCGCGACCACCATCACGCCACCGCTGATCGCGGCTGTCACGTGCATCGCGTGGATGAAGGCGTCGCTGGCCGCGTGCAGCAGCGCGAGCCCACGGTCGGGGAGCAGGGCGGCGAGTTTCGTAACAACGACTTGCGTGGCGCCGATGGACTCTCCGGCGGGTCGGCGTACCGGAGCGGGCAGCACCGACAGCGACGAGGTGATCTGAGAGCGGTACACCGTCGACAGGACCGACCCGAGCACGGCGACCCCCAGAGCTCCGCCGACCTGCCGGACGGTGCTGTTGACCGACGAGCCGGCGCCCGCGCGCTGGGGCGGCAGGCTCTCGAGGACCACGGTCGTCGCCGGCGCCATGGCCAGCCCGAACCCGACACCCAGCCCGAACAGGATCGTCTCGAGCACCCACACCGAGGTAGCCAGGTCGACGACGGTGAACGACCCGAACGACAAGCCGATGAGGGCCAGCCCCGACGCGCACACGGCCCGCGGCCCGAACCGTGCGGTCAGCACCGAGCTGAGCGGGGCGAACACTCCGATCCCCACGGCCAGCGGCAGCAGCATGCTGCCGGCCCGCAGCGGGCTGTACCCGCGGTCGAACTGCAGGTAGTACGTGCCGAAGAGCATGACCCCGAAGAGCGCGAACGCCACGAGCGTCAGGGCCGTGACCGCGGATGAGAACGACGGGTTGCGGAACCAGGTCATGTCCAGCGCCGCGTCCGGGTTGCGGCGCTCGATGAGCACGAACCAGGCGAGGACGGCGACTCCGGCGAGCATCGAGAGGAGGACACGGGGGCTGGTCCAGTCGGAGCTCTCCCCGGCGCGGATCAGCCCGTAGACGAGGAGCACGAGGCCGGCGACCGCGAGCAGCACGCCGCGTACGTCGAGGTCGCGCGGGTGGTCGTCGCGGGACTCCGGGACGAGGACGGCGATCCCGACCAGTCCCGCCGCCACGATCGGGACGTTGATGAGGAACACCGAGCCCCACCAGTAGCCCGCGTCGAGCAAGGCTCCGCCCACCAACGGGCCGATGCCCACCGCCAGCCCGCTGAAGCCCGCCCAGATCGCGATCGCGCGTCCTCGTTCGGCGCCGTCGAAGACGTTGGTGATGATGGCCAGCGTCGCAGGGAACACGGCGGCGGCACCGCAGCCCATGACCACGCGCATCGCGATGAGCCGGTCTGGCGTCGCGGCGTACGCCGACGCGAGCGAGCCGAGCCCGAACAGCAGCAAGCCCCAGAACAGGACCCTTCGCCGGCCGATGAGGTCGCCGGTGACGCCGTACGGGAAGAGCAGCGCGGCGAAGGCCAGGGTGTAGCCGTCGATGATCCATTCCTGCTGGCTCTGCGTGGCACCCAGCTCCTCCTGGATGCTCGGCAGAGCCACGTTGAGCACCGTGTTGTCCAGCGTCACGACGAGGATGCTCACCACGAGGACACCGAGGATCGCCCAGCGCCTCCGGTGGACCAGGCTGGAGGCGTCGCCAACGCCGGTCTCGGCGACGACCATGCCACCAGCGTGACCCGCCTGGCGGCTGGACCCCAGGGCCGAACGACCCGATCATGAGGGCGTCACCAGCCAGGTGACCTTGGTCTCTAGCCATCCGGGTGAGGGGTACGCACCGTTGGCGGTGGAAGACCCGGTCGTGGAGGTGATCGGTGATGTCCAGCTCCGCAGGTCTCTCGGCGCTTCCCGGCGCTCCCGCTCCTGACCACCACACGCTGCTGAGCCGTCGGCTGCGCCGCGTCGGACTCGTCGTGTTCTTCGCGTCCGTCGCGATCAACGCCCTCATCGGGATCGCCGCGCTGCTGGTTCCGCACCCCGGAGAGCACGTGGGCAAGGTCCTCGGCACCTCGGTCACGGTGACCGTGGCCGTGCTCGCGATCCTCGTGTGCGCGCCCGCCCTCGAACGGCGGGCCATGTGGCCGGTCCCGCTGGTCGCCGTGGTGTCCGTCCTCGTGACGTTCGCCCTGTTCCAGGTCGTCATCTGGAGCACCTTCGCCAGTGACTCCTGGGGGAACGCGCTGGGCACGGTCGCGGTGGTCGCCGTCGCAAGCGTGCTGCTCTGCGTCCTCGCCCTGGCCCGGCTCGCTCCCCGTTTCCGGGTCGTCATGCTGGCCACGACGGTGCTCACGCTCCTGGCCGCTGCGATGGTCATCGTCGCCATCTGGGTGCAGCCGAGCGGTACGCCCTTCGGCCGCCTCCTCGGCGTCGTCATGGTGCTGCTCGCCGCGGGCGTGGTGAGCATGCCGGTCCTGCACCGGATCAGCGCACCGGAGCTGCGTCAGGAGGCGCTCGCCGGGGTGGACGTGGGCTACTGCCCGTTCTGCGGCCACGGCATCGAGCCTCTCGAGGTCGGTGCGCACGGAACCTGCCCGGCCTGCCACCGGGAGTTCGCCGTCCAGGCCTGACCCAGACCGGCTGTTCGCCCGCCGGCTACGCGGGCGACACCTGGGCGGGCGCGCGGCGGAGGTCGCTCACGAGCCGAAGGCCGTACACCGTCGCCGCGGCCAAGGCGACCGGCGCGGCGCTCAGCCACTGCCCCGCTCCGGAGCCGCCCTGGGTCACCAGGGCGTCAACGCCCAGCGCGAGGGTCCAGACCCCAGCCGCGCCGAACAGGCACATGGCGATGGTGTCCACCACCGAGCCGGGCAGCAGGGCCCAGCGCCGGCGCCCGTCGGGTCGGCGGCGCAGGGCCCAGAAGAGCGCGAGCGCCACGGCACCGAGCAGACCCATTGCGATCCGGTACGTCACGACCTCGCCGGCCCAGTCCTCGATCGCGGCGGCCCGGCAGCTCGTCGCGTGCGGGCTGAGCGCGAGCCAGCGAGCGCAGTCGGCGGGGGCGAGCACCTGGTCGGGCCGTACCGCGGCCAGCGCGCCGTTGCCGCCGATGAGCCCGATGACCAGCGCGATGACCCCGCTGGCACCCACCGCGAGCGCCCCGACGGCTCCGAGCAGCAGCGCGGTCGCGAACACCTCCCGGACCAGCACGCGCAGCGGTACGCCCTGCCGGCGGGCCTCGGCACCCACGACCTCGTGCACCGGCCCGAAGCGGTCGACGGCGGCCCGCTCGGCCGCGGTGCGCTCCAGTCCGGCCGCCACCCCACGCTCGGTCTCGTCCCGCAGATGCTCCTCGGCCTCGGCGAGCAGGTGGCGGGCCTCGCGCGGCGGCAGCGCGCCCGCCTGCGCGAAGAGCTGGTCCAGGTAGGCCTCCAGCGGGGAGTCGCTCATGCCGGGCTCGCCGCGGGATTGTCGGCGAGGCCGATCGGGCGCAGCACGCGGTCGACCGCGGCGCGCAGCGCGTGCCAGTCACGGGTCTGCGCGCGCAGCGCCGTACGGCCGTCCGGGGTGATCCGGTAGACCCGCCGCCGGCGGCCCGAGACGGGCTGCCAGTCGCTGGCCAGCAGACCCTGGTCCTCGAGGCGGTGCAGCGCCGGGTAGACCGAGCCCTCGGCGAGGTCGAGGAAGCCCTCGCTGCGCTCGCGCAGGGTGGAGATCACCTCGTAGCCGTGCCCGGGGGAGTCGGCGAGCGCGCCGAGCAGCACCAGGTCGAGCTGGCCACGCAGCCGGTCGGTCGACATACCTCGATGGTCTAGGTAATGTCGGCCCGCGTCAAGGTCAGTCGCCGGCGAGGTCGCGGCGGGCGAACCCGATGCCCCCGACCACCATGGCCGCGGCGCCTAGGGCCAGCACGACGGCGTTGCGGCCCCAGTCCGGTGCGATCGCGGGGGCGGCGCTCATGTGGTGCAGGATCGACAGGTCGAGCAGCCAGTGGTTGGCGTTGACGACGCCGCCGATCAGCTCGACGAGGAAGGACCAGGCGACGACGCCGTACGCCGCCAGCGCGGTCCCCCTCGGCCAGAAGCCCATCGCCAGGGCTCCGACTCCCACGACGAGGACGCCCGGCGGCAGGACGTTGAGGGAAGCACCCAGCAGCGACGGCAGCCCCAGGCTGGAGTTCTGCAGCGCGGCCCCGATCCACGTGCCGAGGCCCGCGGCCAGCCCGACGGCTGCGACGAGCGCGAGCGCGATCGCCAGCCGCCCGGTGAACCACGCGGTCCGCGAGTACGGGCGCACCAGGATGTGGTCGAGTCGCCCGCTGGACTCCTCCGCCCGCGTCGCCCCGGCCTGGACGGCGGCCACCAGGGACACCATGGTCGCGATGATGAGGAAGGCCAGCCCGAGGTAGACCTTCGCGCTGGCCCCGGCCGCCCCCAGCTTCGAGACGATGCTGCTGATCGTCGAGTTCCCGGCGAGGGACTCACCAGCCGACTTCGCGATGCTGCCGAGCAGCAGCCCCCAGACGACCGCCCCGGCCGCCCAGGCGAGCGCCACCGGCCGGGTCAGCCGCACACCGAGGCGGGTCGGCCCGCCCAGCAGCGCCGTGCGCGCCCGGGCGTCCTGGCGGTCCGGCATCGTGGAGGCGCCGAGGTCACGGCGGCCGGCCAGCTCGACGGTGGCGACCACCGCCGCGGCGATGAGGGCGAGGATCGGCACGAGCGGCGCCACCTCGTCCCCGGCCAGCGGTCGCAGCTGCTCCACCCACCCGAGGGGGGTCAGCCAGCGAAGCCAGTCCAGGCCGACGCCGGAGTCGGCGACCATGCGCAGCCCGTACGCCACCCCGAGCACCGCCCCGCACCACGCCGCCGCCTGCCGACGTGTCGGCGCCAGCTGGCTGGCCAGTGCGCCGAGGGCGAGGAACATGGCCGCCGAGCAGACGAGGGACAGCGCCAGGAACAGCGCCGGCCCGGCCCCGACCCCGACCTTCGAGGAACGCCCGACCGCGACGGCGGCGACGGCGGGGATCGCCCAGAGCACGACGATGCCGATGCCGAGCCCGACGAGGGCCTGGGCCGCGGCGCGCCGGCGCGTGGTCCGTCCGGAGAGCAGGTGCTCCCATCGTCCGGCGTCCTCCTCGCCGCGCAGCAGCTTGGTGCCGAGGAGCAGCCCCCACACGGCACCGGCGATGCTCAGCACGCCGAGGGTGCGCCACGCGGTGAACCCGGCCACCGTGTCGATGGCGTGCGCGGGGCCGATGATCGCCGACACGGCCGGGTTGGAGCCCAGGGACTGCGCCAGCCGGTCGCGCTCGGCCTGCGTGGGATAGGCCGAGGCGTAGCCGAGGGCGGACGCGGCGACGTACAGCGCGAACACCGCCCCCCAGAGCAGTGCCGACCGGCCGGCCTGCCTGCTCGTCTGGACGCCCACCACCGCCCCGGGGCGCCGGGTGGTCGGCTGGACGACGGTCGCCGCGCTCATGGGGCGGTCCCGCCCTCGCCGTCGCCGTAGTGGGCGAGGAACAGCTCCTCGAGGGAGGGCTCCCGGCTCAGCAGCTCACGAACTCCCGCGTGAGCCAGGGTCTCCAGCAGCGGCTGGACCGGTCCGGTGACCTGGCAGCGGGCGGTCCGACCGCTCACCTCGACCTTGGTGACGCCGGGTACGGCCGACAGGTCCGGCACCGGCCCGTCGAAACTCGCCTCGACGGTGAGCGCCGCGAGATGGCGCAGCTCGGCGAGGGTGCCCTGGTCGACCAGCACCCCTCGGCGCAGGATCCCGACCCGGTCGCAGAGCGCCTCCACCTCGCTCAGGATGTGCGAGGACAGGAAGACGGTCTGTCCCCGCACGCGGGCCTCGGCGACGCAGCCGCGGAACACCTGCTCCATCAGCGGGTCCAGGCCGGCGGTCGGCTCGTCGAGCAGCAGCAGGTCGGCGCGCGTCATCAGGGCCGCGATGAGCACGACCTTCTGCCGGTTGCCCTTCGAATAGGCCCGGACCTTCTTGGACGGGTCGAGGTCGAAGCGCTCGATCAGCTCGGCGCGGTACGCCGGGTCGGCCGCGCCCTGGACCTTCCCGAGCAGGGTGAGGGTCTCGCTGCCGGTCAGCGACGGCCACAGGTTGGCCTCCCCGGGGACGTAGGCCACGCGGCGGTGCGCGTCCACCGTGTCGCGCAGCGCGTCCAGCCCGAAGATCTCGGCCCGCCCGGAGGTGGGCCGGATCAGCCCCAGCAGCAGCCGGATCGTGGTCGTCTTCCCCGCCCCGTTGGGCCCGAGGTAGCCGAACACCTCGCCAGGGGCGATCTCGAGGTCGAGGTCGGCGAGCGCCCGGACGCCGCCGAAGCTCTTGGACAGGCCCTCGGTACGGATCGCCGCGCTGCTCACCGTGACCTCCTGGCGGCCCTGACGGGCGGTTCTGAGTACGTGCCTGACGGGCGGTTCTGACTGCGTGAAGGTGCTGAAGATGGGCTTTGTGCCCTACCGTCATCCTGGCGTGCGGTTGGATCATCATGGTCTCGGGGGCGTTCGCCAGGTCCGGCACGCCCTGACCGACGTACTCGAACGCGATGGATTGGTCGATGTCCACACACGCGCACAGGCCCTCCACCGGGACCCGTCTCGGTGTCTGGATCAGTTGCGTGCTCGCCGGCGTGCTCGCCCTGGCGGCCGGGATCTACCTGGTCGTGACCCAAGGCAGGCAGCCTTGGCTGCTGGTGACCGTGATCGGCACGCCGATCGTCATCGGCCTGGTCGCGGCGGTGGCCACCCTCATCGTGACACCGGTACGCGCGCGGCAGCTGCGCCGCCAGGTCGAGGCCGAGCAGGCGCGCCAGCGTGAGGTGCTGGGCCGCGAGGTCCTGATCACCGACGCCGTCGCCCGCTTCTTCCACCCGGTGCCCGCCGCGCACGTGCCGTTGGGCAAGGGCGAGATCACCGCGTACAGCTCGGGCTACCTGGCCTTCGACAACGGGGCCGGCGGGTACTACCGCACCCAGGGCCTGGACGGCTGGCGCCAGGCGGCGGAGGGGGAGTTCGTGCTCGAGTGCTCCCCGCTCTACCAGATCAGCGTCTACACCAAGCACGCGCCGCAGTGGCGGGCCTGGCTGACCCAGTTCCACGGCGCCGACACCCGCACCGTGGTCATCGACCTCTCGGCGGGCGAACCGCACCCACAGCCGGCCGGCGTGGCCAACGGCCAGGCCGGCGCGGTGGCCGTCAACGGTCAGGCGGTCGCGCTGAACGGGCAGGCCGGCGCGCACCTTGCGGTGCCGCCTGCCGAGCCCATCCCCTCGACCGTCGCGGGGCCGCTCAGCCCGGAGGTCTGAGGGCGTCGGGCCGGGAGCGCCTCACGGCGCAGCGCCGCTCGAAGCGGCCAAGGTGGGACCCGGGGCTACCGCGGCCCGACGCCGCAGCGAGCCTAACGCGTCGTGGCCGCGACGGCTTCCCGCGTCCGGGTGTCGGGGCGGGTGGTGCGCTCAGACCAGGTGCCCCGCGCGGGCGGCTCTGGCGGCCGACTGAAGCGCCTCGCCGGTGGCGAGCAGCCGGACGGCGGAGAAGCCGGCCCGCTCGTCGTCCTCGTCGGCCAGCTCCGCGCGGCCGGCGGCGACCAGGCGACAGAACGCCGCCGCGCGGTCGAGCGCGACGTCGAGCTCGCCGCGGACCAGGCCGGCGAGAACGGTGTCCGCCAGCGCCGCGACCTCCTCGGGTCCGGGAGGTTCGGGTACGCCGGCGACCGCGGCGAGCACCGGCGCGTGGACGGCCCCGGCTGCGTAGAGGCGGGCGGCCTCCCTCGGGGCGGTGCGCACCCAGGCGCGGAGCGCGTACAGCCGCCACAGCGCCCCCGGCAGGCTGTCCGGCGCGGCCTGCGCCCACAGCGCCGCGAGCGCCTCGAGGCCGTGCTCCTCGGCGAGGCGTACCACGCGCTCCTCGTCGGGCGACCGGTCGCCGTCGCGCGTCCTGCCCACGACCGCGGCCGCCGTCGCGTGTGCGGCCTCGAGCCGCTGGCCGGGGTCGGCCTCGGACGTCTGGTCGGCCACCGTCGCCATCGCGGCCGGGCCGAAGAGGGCGGGTCGCCGGGGTCGCTCGGTCACGCCCCCATCCTCTCCTGCCGTGCCGGCGCCCGTCCGCAGCGTGCCCCGCTGGCGCGAGACGGCGCCGATGGGGCAGAATCCCACTGATGTCACTTCGATGACGCAGTGACGTTCGATGACGCAGTGACGTCCGTAGCACGGGACCAGGTTCGCGATCGGGGTCGGAGGGGAAGCCGAACCCCGGCGAACTGGAGGTCACCGTGACGACTCGTGGCGTGGTCTATGTCCACTCCGCACCGCCTGCGCTGTGCCCGCACGTCGAGTGGGCGATCGCGGGCGTGCTCGGCGTACCCGTGACCCTGGAGTGGACGGCGCAGCGGGCCGCGCGGGGCACCTACCGTGCGGAGCTGTCCTGGCAGGGCGCCCCCGGGACGGCAGCCGCGATCGCCTCCGCCCTGCGTGGGTGGCTGCACCTGCGCTTCGAGGTGACCGAGGAGCCCAGCACCGGCAACGAGGGCGCGCGGTTCAGCGGTACCCCGACGCTGGGGATCTTCCACGCCGTCACGGGCGTCCACGGTGACGTGATGATCCCCGAGGACCGCCTGCGGGCCACGGTCGAACGCTCGCGGCGGGAGGGGCTGGACCTCGCCGAGGAGGTCGACCGGCTGCTCGGCAAGCCGTGGGACGACGAGCTCGAGACCTTCCGCTGGGCTGGCGAGGGCGCCCCGGTCCGCTGGCTCCACCAGGTCGTCTGACTTCTGGATGAACGCGGCGTTCCTGCCGACCTATTGGAGCAAGGCCGCGTTCATTCCGGCAGGAGAGGGGGTCAGAGGGGGATGTTGCTGTGGTGGCCCCGGACGGCGGGGGCGACGGCGATGGCCGCCGCCACGGCTGAGCGCGTACGGCCGGGCTCGATGACCTCGTCCACCACACCCAGCGCGGTGGCCTTGTCGAGCCCGCCGGCGACCAGCTCGTGCTCGTCGGCCAGCTCCTGCTCGAACTGCGCGCGCAGCTCCTCCGGCACCTCGGCCAGCCGCCGGCGGTGCAGGATGCGCACGGCGGCGACCGACCCCATGACGGCCACCTTGGCGCCGTCCCACGCGAAGACCCGGGTCGCCCCGAGCGAGCGGGCATTCATCGCGATGTAGGCGCCGCCGTACGCCTTGCGCGTCACGACCGTCACGCGCGGTACCACGCACTCGGCGAACGCATGAAGCAGCTTCGCCCCGCGGCGGACGACGCCGTCCCACTCCTGGCCGACGCCGGGCAGGTAGCCAGGGACGTCCACGACGACCACGAGGGGGACGCCCAGCGCGTCGCACATCCGCACGAACCGCGCAGCCTTCTCCGCCGACGCCGAGTCGAGGCAGCCGCCCAGGCGCAGCGGGTTGTTCGCCACGACACCGACGCTGCGTCCGCCGAGGCGGCCGAGCGTCGTCGTGATGTTCGGCGCCCACTTCGCATGGAGCTCGACCCCGGTGCCCGGGTCGAGCAAGCCCTCGACCAGGGGGTGCACGTCGTAGGCGCGCTTCTGGGAGTCCGGCAGCAGGCCCCCCAGGTCGAGGTCCTCGACCGGGCCGATGCTGCCCTGCGACCCCAGGAGCACCGAGAGCTTGCGACCCTCGTCGAGGGCCGCGCGCTCGGTCTCGGCCACGACGTGGACGACCCCGGAGCGCCGGCCGTGCGGCTCGGGGCCGCCCAGGCGCAGCATGTCCACGTCCTCGCCGGTGACGGAGCGCACCACGTCGGGGCCGGTCACGAACACCCGACCCTCCGGGCCCATGATCACGATGTCGGTGAGGGCCGGTCCGTACGCGGCTCCGCCGGCGGCCGCGCCCAGCACGATCGAGATCTGGGGGATGATGCCGGACGCCCGGGTCATGATCGCGAAGACCTCGCCGACGGCGTGGAGCGAGCCCACCCCCTCGCGCAGGCGCGCCCCGCCGGAGTGCCAGAGGCCCACGACCGGCGCCCGGTCAGCGAGCGCGCGGGCGTACGCAGCCAGGATGACCTTGCAGCCGGCCGTGCCCATCGCGCCGCCTTGGACGGTCGGGTCGGAGCAGAAGGCCACGACCGGCACGCCCTCGACCCGGCCGGTCGCGGCGAGCATCCCGCTGTCGTCCTCCGCGGTGATCGCGGTGTAGGACCCCGGGTCGAAGAACGCGCTCATGCGTACCCGCGGGTGACGCGGGTCGAGCTCGACCTGTGGCTTGGTGTCGACGGTCACGAGTGCCTCCGGCGTTGGTGCGGGGACCGTCACCCGACGGCGGGCGGGGTCAGGAGATCGAGCGGAAGAGCAGGGCGACGTTGTGCCCGCCGAACCCGAAGGAGTTGTTGAGTGCGGCGATGTCGCCGGCGGGGAGGCGGCGGGGCTCCCCGGTCGCGACGTCGAGGCGGACCTCGTCGTCGGGGTCCTCGAGGTTGATCGTGGGCGGCGCCACGTGCTCGTGGAGCGCCTTGACCACGGCGAGGGACTCCACCGCGCCCGCGGCGCCGAGCAGGTGCCCGGTCATCGACTTCGTGGCCGAGACCACCACGTGCTCGGTGGCCGGGCCGAGCGCGGCCCGGATCGCGGCCGCCTCGGCGACGTCGCCCTGGGGGGTCGAGGTCGCGTGGGCGTTGACGTGGACGACGTCGTCGACGCTCGCACCGCCGTCGCGCAACGCGGCCTGCATGGCGCGGGCGGCGCCCGTGCCGACCGGGTCCGGCTGGGCGATGTGGTGTCCGTCCGAGGTCAGCCCGGCACCGGCGACCTCGGCGTAGATGCGGGCGCCCCGCGCGCGGGCGTAGGACTCCCGCTCCAGCACGAGGATCGCCGCGCCCTCACCGAACACGAAGCCGTCGCGGCCCTTGTCGTAGGGCCGCGACGCGCGCTGGGGCTCGTCGTTGCGCTTGGACAGCGCCATCATCGCCGCGAAGGCGGCGAGCGGCAGCGGGTGCAGGCAGGCCTCGGTACCGCCCGCGAGGACGACGTCGGCCCGCCCGGAGCGGATCATCGACAAGCCGTACGCCACGGCCTCGGCACCCGACGCGCAGGCGGAGACCGGCGCATGGACGCCCGCCCGGGCGGAGTACTCGAGCCCCACGTAGGCGGCCGGGCCGTTCGGCATGAGCATGGGGATGGCGTGCGGGGAGACCCGGCGTGGCCCGTTCTCGCGCAGCGCGTCCCATTGCCCCAGGAGGGTCAACGCCCCGCCGATGCCGCTCGCCACGACGGCCCCCAGGCGCAGCGGGTCCACGTCGGGGCGGCCGGCGTCGGCCCAGGCCTCGCGGGCCGCGATGAGGGCGAGCTGCTCGGTACGGTCGAGGCGACGCGCCTCCACCCGGTCCATCACCTCGGAGGGGTCGACGGCCACCCGCGCGGCGATCCGCGCGGGCAGCTCGTCGGCCCACGACTCCTCGATGAGGCTGACGCCGGAACGGCCGGCGAGCAGGCCCTCCCAGGTCGCGCTCGCGTCCCCGCCGACCGGGGTGGTCGCCCCCAGCCCGGTGACGACGACTCGCTCGTCAGTGCTCACTCGATGTCACCCGTCCTGTGATGAAGGCTCGTGGCTGACCGGCGAAGGGTCAGGCGGCCGAGCGCTGGATGTAGGCGACCGCGTCGCCGACCGTCTTGAGGTTCTTGACCTCGTCGTCGGGGATCTTCACGCCGAACTTCTCCTCGGCCGCCACGACGACCTCGACCATCGACAACGAGTCGATGTCCAGGTCGTCGGTGAAGGACTTGTCCAGCTGGACATCGGCGGCGGGCACGCCCGCGACCTCGTTGACGATCTCGGCGAGGCCGGCCAGGACCTCCTGCTCGGTGGCCATGCGTTCTCCTTCTCTGGCTGGAACACCGGCCGGGGCCCCGGCCGGTGAGTCTGGATGCTCCCTCAGGGCAGCACGACCACCTGGGCGGCGTAGGCCAACCCGGCGCCGAACCCGATGAACAGCGCCAGGTCACCGCTCTTCGCCTGTCCGGACTCGAGCAGCCGGCTGACGGCGAGCGGGATCGAGGCAGCGGAGGTGTTGCCGGTGTCGATGATGTCCTTGGCGACCACGACGTCCTCGGGCAGGTCGAGCTGGCGCACCATCGCGTCGATGATGCGCAGGTTGGCCTGGTGCGGGACGAAGACGTCGAGGTCGGATGCCTTCACGCCCGCGGCGTCCAGCGCGCGCTGGGCGACCTTGGGCATGTCGTAGACGGCCCACCGGAAGACCTGCTGCCCCTTCATGGACAGCGCCGGGAACCGGATCTCGGGGTTGTCCCGCAGGGCGTCCCACGACTCGGCCTGCTCGATGGCGTCGGCCTGGGAGCCGTCGCTGCCCCAGGCCACCGGGCCGATCAGGGGGACGTCGCTCGGGCCGATGACGGCGGCGCCGGCGCCGTCGGCGAAGATGAACGCCGACCCTCGGTCATAGGAGTCGGTGAGGTCGCTGAGGCGTTCCACGCCGATGACGAGGGCGTGCTCGGTGCTGCCGCTGGCGACCGCGTCGGCGGCGAGCTCGAGGCCGTAGCAGAACCCTGCGCAGGCGGCCGAGATGTCGAAGGCGGCGCTGCCGTTCGCGCCCAGGCGGTCGGCGATGATCGGAGCCGCGGCCGGCGTCTGGCGCAGGTACGTCACCGTGGCGACGACCACCAGCCCGATGCGGTCCGCGGTCAGGCCGGCGTTGGCCAGGGCCTTCTCGGCGGCCCAGGTCGCCATGTCGAGCACCGTCTCGCCGTCTCCCGCGACGCGTCGCTCGGCGATGCCGGACCGCTCCCGGATCCACTCGTCGCTGGAGTCGATCCGGTCCACGATCTCGGAGTTCGGGACCACCCGGGAGGGTCGGTACGCGCCGAAGCCCAGCAGTCGCGACGCTCGCGACGGGGAGCTCGGGCGCAGGCCCTGCTCGACGCTCACGCGGACACCGCCTGGGGGTGCAGACGAACGATCGGCTGGCCCGGTCCCACCGGGTCGCCGTCCTCGACCAGCCACTCGACGACCGTACCGCCGTGCGGGGCGATCACGGCGGCCTCGTCGCGAAGGCCGACGACCGACCCGACCTGGCTGCCGGGCTCGATGGCGGCACCGGTGTCACCCGCCGAGGCGGCCCGGCGGAACGTGCCCTTGCTCGGCGCCACGAGCAGGCGCCAGGTCGGGGCGTCGGCGACCGGACTCGGCGTCCCGTGCCGCGCCACCAGGTCGACCGCCGCGGGCAGGTCGTCGGGGGTCTTGAGGGCCAGGACCTCGACGCCGGGCAGCGCGCGCTTGGCCAGCCCGGCCAGCGTCCCCGCCGGGGGGATCTCGAGCAGGGCGGTCACCCCGAGGTCGGCCATGGTCTGCATGCACAGGTCCCAGCGCACCGGGTTGGCGACCTGGTTGACGATGCGGGCCAGGACGTCTCGGCCGTGGTGCACGACCGCGCCGTCGGCGTTGGAGATCAGCCGCGTCCGCGGGTCGTGGACCGTGACCGCGCGGGCGTACCCGGCGAGGACCGAGACCGCCGGCGCCATGTGCTCGGTGTGGAAGGCCCCGGCCACCTGCAGCGGACGAAGCCGGGCCCCGGCGGGCGGTTCGGCCGCCAGCGCGTCGAGCTGGTCCAAGGTGCCGGCGGCCACCAGCTGGCCCGCTCCGTTGTCGTTGGCCGCGGTCAGTCCGTGCTTGGAGATCGTGGCGAGCACCTCGTCGCGCTCCCCGCCGAGGACGGCAGTCATGCCGGTGGGAGTCGCCGCGGCGGCCGCGGCCATGGCCCGGCCACGCTCGCGCACGAGGACCATCGCCTGCTCGGCGCTCAGCACCCCGGACGCGGCCGCGGCGGTCAGCTCGCCGACGGAGTGGCCGGCGCCCGCTCCGATCTTGCCGTAGGCGTCGGAGGGGTGAGGGAAGACCGAGAGCAGCGTGACCAGGCCCGCTCCGACGAGGAGGGGCTGGGCGACGGCCGTGTCACGGATCTCCTCGGTGTCGGCCTGCGTCCCGTAGCGGACGAGGTCGAGGCCGGCGCACGCCGAGAGCCAGCGCAGCCGGTCCAGGACGCCGGGGAGCTCAAGCCAGGGGGAGAGGAAGCCGGGGGTCTGGGCGCCCTGCCCGGGCGCGACGACGACGAGCACCATCCAACGGTGCCGGAACCCGGGCGGGTGACCGGATGCCGATGGCCACCAACCTCCCGGAGCCGACTTTGGAGGAATCCTCCAAGGTCGGGTCGGCGGCGAGGTCAGGCCTGCGCGCCGTCCAGACGGCCCAGCGCCAGGGCGAGCCGGGTGACGAATGCGCCGCGCGCGGTGGTGGGGGAGACCCCGGTGAGCTCGCTGACCCGGCGCAGCCGGTACCGCACGGTGTTCGGGTGGACGTAGAGCAACCGGGCGGTGCCCTCCAGGGATCCGGCCTGCTCGAGGTACGCCGACACCGTCTCGGCCAGGTCCCCGCGGGCGGCCACCAGCGTGTCGTGGACCTCGGCGACCAGTCGTCGCCGCGCCTCCTGGTCACCGGCCAAGGCCCGCTCGGCGAGCAGGTCCTCGGCCAGGACCGGGCGGGGCGCGTCCGGCCAGGCCGCCACGGCGCGCGAGCCGGACAGCGCGGCCGAGGCGGAGCGGACCGCGCCGGCCAGGTCGGCCGCGACCGGCCCCACGACGACCGGGCCGGGCCCGAAGTGGGGGAGCAGCGCCCGCGCGCGGGCGAGCGGATCGTCCACCCGGCCGAGCACGACGACCAGCCGCTCGCCCTGCACCCCCACGACGACGTCGACATGGGCGTGGCGGGCGGCGCGGTGCAGGCCGTCCGCGACGTCCTCGGGGCTGGCTTGCGGCGCCTGGCCGACGACGACGCAGATGGCCGACGTCGCGGTCCAGCCCAGGCCTGCGGCCCGGGAGCGAACGCCCTCGTCCACCTCGCCCCGCAGCAGCGCGTCGACCACGAGCGCCTCGATCCGCGCGTCCCAGGCGCCGCGGGCCTCGGCTGCCTGCGCGTAGACGTCGGCGGCGGCGAAGGCCACCTCCCGGCTGTAGCGCAGCACAGCCTCGCGCAGCAGCGGGACCGACTCCGGCTCGGCCAACGCGTCGACCTGCTCCTCGACCACGTCGATGGTGGTCCGCACCAGCTCGACGGTCTGCTGCAGGGTGATCGCCCGCGCGAGCTCGCGCGGGGCCAGCCCGAAGACCTCGGCGGTGACGCCGAAGCCGTCGTCGGGGGAGCGCATCCAGGCCACGAAGGCGGCGATCCCGGCCTGCGCGATGAGCCCGACCCACGAGCGCTGCTCGGCCGTCATCGCGCGATACCACGGCAGCCGCTCCTCCATGCGGGTGATCGCATCGGTGGCCAGCGCCCCGCTGGAGCGCTCGAGGCGGCGCACCGTCTCCGCGGAGACGGCGACGGCGGGGGTGGCCATGCCGGGAAGAGTACGGCCGTGTGGCTGCCTCGTGGAGGCGGTCGTTGTGCGGTCATGACAATCGGCGCCTCGGGCCGGGCGACGTGGACCGGGTCGGATGCAACGGGCGCCCCGGCGCCCGCCGGTGTCTGGCAGCCCGTGGCGTGCTACGAACGGGGGATGAGCGGAGCCGGGGTCGACGCGCTGCGCCGGGTGGCCTTCTTGTTCGAGCGCGCCCTCGAGCCGACGTACCGGGTCCGCGCGTTTCGTACCGCCGCCGCTGCCATCGACGCCTTGCCCCCGGGCGAGCTGGCCCGTCGCATGGCCGACGGCACGCTGCAGGAGCTGCCGGGGGTCGGGGCGACGACCGCTGGTGTCGTCGTCGAAGCCGAGCGCGGGCAGACGCCGGCCTATCTCCGCGATGCCGAGGCGCTCTCCTGGGCTCCTCCCGAGGTCGTGGCCGGGGCCGGTGCGCGGCTACGTGCCGCCCTCAAGGGCGACTGCCACGCCCACTCCGACTGGTCCGACGGCGGCTCGCCCATCCGCGAGATGGCGCTGGCCGCCCGCGACCTGGGGCACGAGTGGATGGTGCTGACCGACCACTCCCCCCGGCTCACGGTTGCCAACGGGCTGACGGCCGAGCGACTGCGTCGGCAGCTGGACGTCGTGCGGGAGCTCAACGACGAGCTGGCTCCCTTCCGGATCCTGACCGGCATCGAGGTCGACATCCTCGAGGACGGCTCGCTCGACCAGGATGCGGGACTGCTGGCCGAGCTCGACGTGGTCGTCGCCAGCGTGCACTCCAAGCTGCGCATGCCGAGCAAGGACATGACTCCGCGGATGGTCGCCGCCATCGCGAACCCCGCGACCGACGTCCTCGGCCACTGCACGGGTCGCTACGTCACGCCGCGAGGGCGCAGCGGCAAGACCCGTCCGGAGTCGGAGTTCGACGCCGAGATCGTCTTCGAGGCGTGTCGGCAGTTCGGGGTGGCCGTCGAGGTCAACTCGCGCCCGGAACGCCAGGACCCGCCCCGGCGGCTGCTCCGCCTGGCGGTGGAGATGGGCTGCCTGTTCTCGATCGACACCGACGCCCACGCGCCGGGACAGCTCGACTGGCAGGTCCTCGGCTGCGCCCGAGCCGAGGAGTGCGGGGTCCCGGTCGAGCGAGTGATCAACACGAAGTCGGCGCAGGAGCTGCTCAGCTGGGAACACCGGATCGTGGGAAGTAGTTGAGCAGACAACTACTTTGGAGAGGGCTCGGGATGAGCGGCACGACGTACGACATCAGGCGCAGCGGGGAGCGGTTCGCCACCCGGATCAGCTGGCTGGACAGCAGGCACTCCTTCTCCTTCGGCCAGCACTACGACCCGGCGAACACCCACCACGGCGTGCTCCTCGTGAGCAACGACGATGTCGTGGCGCCGGGGACCGGGTTCGAGACCCACCCGCACCGCGACATGGAGATCGTGACCTGGGTGCTCGAGGGGGCGCTCGTCCACCAGGACTCGATGGGCCACAGCGGCATCATCCATCCCGGCCTGGCGCAACGGATGAGCGCCGGCACCGGGATCCTGCACTCGGAGAAGAACGACGCCTGGCGCCTCGCGGGGTCGGAGGCCGGCGGGCGTAGCGAGCCGGTCCACTTCGTCCAGATGTGGGTACTCCCGGACGAGGCCCGCATCCAGCCGAGCTACGAGCAGGTGGAGATCACCGACGAGCTGGAGCGCGGGGGGCTGGTCCCGGTGGCCAGCGGCGACTGGCGACACGAGTCGGCGATCCGCATCAAGCAGAAGGACGCGACGCTCTTCGCGGCCCGCCTAGCGCCGGGGGAGTCGGTGCGCCTGCCGGCGGCGCCCTGGGTGCACCTGTACGTCGCCCGCGGTGCGGTCGACCTCGAGGGCGCCGGCCGCCTCGACGTCGGAGACGCCGTACGGCTGACCGCCGCCGACGGCCAGCGGGTCAGCGCGTCGGACGTACCCGCCGAGATCCTCGTGTGGGAGATGCACGCCACCCTCTGACCGAGCGTTCCCCCGCCCCCCTCTTTTCCGGATGAACGCGGCATTCAGTCGGACCTATTGGAGGAACGCCGCGTTCATTCGGAAGGGGAGGGGGACGTCGCGTCGGAGACCTGTCAGGCGTCGCCCATGCCGGCGCCGGGGTCGGCGGCGGTGACGTCGGCCAGGCGGTAGCGCTCGAAGGCCTGGCGGGGCAGGTCGGCGTCGACCTCACCGCGGCGGGCGAGCATCTCCAGGGTCCGCAGGGTGATCGACTCGGCGTCCACCTTGAAGTGGCGGCGCAGGGCGCCGCGGGTGTCGGACATGCCGAACCCGTCGGTACCCAGGGAGCTGAACTCGCCCGGGACCCACTCGCGGATCTGGTCCTGCACCGCGCGCATCCAGTCGGAGACCGCGATGACCGGACCCGGCTGACCGGCGAGACGCTGGGTGACGTAGGCCTGTCGCGGGCTCTCGCCCGGGTGCAGGAAGTTCCACGACTCCACCTCGAGCCCGTCGCGGCGCAACTCGTTCCACGACGTCACCGACCACACGTCGGCATGGACCCCCCAGTCCTCGCGCAGCAGGTCCTGCGCCCGCTCCGCCCACGGCACCGCCACCCCCGAGGCGAGCAGCTGCGCCCGCGGACCGTCCCCTCCTCGGTCCGCGGCCGGCCGCCACAGGTACATCCCGCGCAGCACGCCCTCGACGTCGAGGCCGGCCGGCTCCTCCGGCTGGACGTACGGCTCGTTGTAGATCGTCAGGTAGTAGAAGACGTTCTCCGGCTCCTCGCCGTACATCCTGCGCAGGCCGTCACGCACGATGTGGCCGATCTCGAACCCGAACGCCGGGTCGTAGGCCACCACCGCGGGGTTGGTCGAGGCCAGCAGCAGCGAGTGCCCGTCCTCGTGCTGCAGCCCCTCGCCGTTCAGCGTCGTCCGACCAGCTGTCGCGCCCAGGACGAAGCCGCGCGCCATCTGATCCGCCGCCGCCCAGAACCCGTCACCGGTGCGCTGGAACCCGAACATCGAATAGAAGATGTAGACCGGGATGATCACCTCGCCGTGCGTCGCGTAGGACGTCCCAGCCGCCGTGAACGATGCGACCGACCCCGCCTCGTTGATGCCCTCGTGCAGGATCTGGCCGGTGGTCGCCTCCTTGTACGACAGCATCAGCTCGCGGTCGACGGACACGTACGTCTGCCCGTGCGGGCTGTAGATCTTCAGCACCGGGAACAGGCTGTCCATGCCGAAGGTGCGCGCCTCGTCGGGGATGATCGGCGCGAACCGCGGCCCGATCTCGGGGTCCTTGAGCAGCTCGCGGAACAGCCGGACGAAGGCCATGGTCGTGGCGACCGGCTGCTTGCCCGAGCCGCGGCGTACCGCCTCGTACGGCGCATCGCCGGGCAGCACCAGTGGCTTGGCCAGCGTGCGCCGCTGGGGAAGCGGGCCGCCGAGCGTGCGCCGGCGCTCCATGAGGTAGTCGTGGATCTCCGAGCCCACGCCCGGGTGGGCGTACGGCGGCAGCTTGTCGTCGAGGTCGGCGTCGGCGATCGGGATCTGCAGGCGGTCGCGGAAGTCGAGCAGGTCCTCGTGGGTGAGCTTCTTCATCTGGTGGGTGGAGTTGCGTGCCTCGAAGTGGCTGCCCAGCGTCCAGCCCTTGATGGTCTTGGCGAGGATGACGGTCGGCTGGCCCGAGTGCTGCACCGCCGCCGTGTACGCCGCGAAGAGCTTGCGGTAGTCGTGGCCACCACGCTGCAGGGCCCAGATCTCCTCGTCGGTCCAGTCCTCGACGAGGGCCGCGGTGCGGGGGTCGCGACCGAAGAAGTTGTCCCGCACGAACGCGCCGTTCTCGGCCTTGTACGTCTGGAAGTCGCCGTCCGGAGTCCGGTTCATCAACGCCACGAGCGCACCGTCGGTGTCGGCCGCGAGCAGGCGGTCCCACCCGCGGCCCCACACGACCTTGATGACGTTCCAGCCCGCACCGCGGAAGAACGCCTCGAGCTCCTGGATGATCTTGCCGTTGCCCCGGACCGGGCCGTCGAGGCGCTGCAGGTTGCAGTTGATGACGAAGGTGAGGTTGTCGAGCTCCTCGCGCGCGGCCAGGCCGATCGCGCCGAGCGACTCCGGCTCGTCCATCTCGCCGTCGCCGAGGAAGGCCCACACGTGCTGGTCGCTGGTGTCCTTGATGCCGCGCGCGTGCAGGTAGCGGTTGAACCGGGCCTGGTAGATCGCGTTCAGCGGCCCCAGGCCCATCGAGACCGTGGGGAACTCCCAGAAGTCGGGCATCAGGCGGGGGTGGGGGTAGGACGACAGGCCTCCGCCCGGGTGCGACAGCTCCTGCCGGAAGCCGTCGAGCTGCGCCTCGCTCAGGCGGCCCTCGAGGTAGGCACGCGCGTACATGCCGGGGGAGGCATGGCCCTGGAACCACACCTGGTCGCCGCCGCCGGGATGGTCCTTGCCCCGGAAGAAGTGGTTGAAGCCGACCTCGTACAGCGACGCCGAGGACGCATAGGTCGAGATGTGGCCACCGACGCCCACCCCCGGACGCTGGGCCCGGTGCACCATGATCGCGGCGTTCCAGCGGACGTAGCGTCGGATGCGGCGCTCGACCGCCTCGTCGCCGGGGAAGGCCGGCTCCCGCTCCGGCGGGATGGTGTTGATGTAGTCGGTCGAGAGGAGCGAGGGCACCCCGACGTTGCGCTCACGGGCGCGCTGCAGCAGCGAGAGCATGAGGTAGCGGGCTCGGTGCGCACCGTCGGTGTCGATCGCGGCGTCGAGGGAGTCCCGCCACTCCGCGGTCTCCTCGGGGTCGGTGTCCACGAGCTGGGTCGGCAGGCCCGCGGTGATGAGCGGCGAACGGTCTGGCGATGACGTCACGGTGGTGCGTCTCCTCGGCGTGGCTACGGTGCCCGTACGGGCGCTGCGGGGGTCGCCCGCGCCGTCCATCCTCGCAAGCCCGGCCGGGGGCCGTCGACCTGGCGAGAGCTACCCGCGAGTAGCTCTCGCCAGCCCGGACGGCACGACGCGCGGACCTCCGCCATGCGCTTGCGCGCCCCGGTCCGCACGCGGTGGACTACGACCCAGCGGCCACGATCATCGCGGCCACGACGCCAGGGAGGATCCTCGTGAGCGCGACCGCGGACGCGGCGGAGGAGCAGCGTCAGCCCGGATCCCGACTCGGGATCCAGTCGGGGCAGGTGGTGCAGGAGCTCGGGTTCGACGAGGACTGCGACATCCAGCTCCGCCGCTCGATCGAGGTTCTCGCCGGGGCGGCCCTGGTCGACGGCGACTACGACGACGTCGTCGACGTCGTCCTGCTCTGGTGGCGCGACGGCGACGGGGACCTGGTGGACGCGCTCGTCGACGCGCTCACCTCGCTGGCCGCCGGTGGGGTCATCTGGCTGCTGACGCCCAAGGCGGGCCGCCGAGGACATGTCGAGCCGTCGGACATCGAGGAGGCCGCTCCCACCGCCGGGCTGTCCGCCACCCGGTCGACCGCGGCCGCGCCCGAGTGGTCCGGGACCCGGCTCGTGGCCCCCAAGATGGGCCGCCGCTGACGCCTCGCCCGACGAGCGACGCAGCGCGGGTCGCAGGCGGCTCAGCCGAACGGGCGTCGCAGCCGGCCCCAGGCGTTGCCGGCCAGCCCGAGGGTGCGTGAGGCCATGTCGAGGGAGCGGGCCATCACCCGCAGGCTCCCCGAGCCGGGGATCCCCGGGACCTCGTCGAGCAGCGGCGCCAGGCGCAGCAGCCCAGGGACGTCCTCCAGGCGCAGCTCCCCGCGCCGGTAGAGCCCGCCGACGTCCTCGGCCCGACCGGCAGTGATGTCGAGCAGCACCTGCGCGGGGCCGACCACCGCCGGTCCCGGCGGCTGCGCCTGCACCACCTGCCACGCCCCCCGGTGCGACGCGAAGGTCCACGACCCGACGTCGGTGACCCCGGTGAGCGAGGTGGTCAGCCCGCCCCGCGCGGCCAGCGCCCCGAGGACGTCGACGAGCGCGACGAAGCCCAGCTCGACGAGCTCGCCGACCTTGTCGTCGGCCTCGGTGCCGCCCTCGGCGAGGGCCGGCTGCAGGTCCAGGCCGGCCACGCAGACCCGGTACGCCGTCGCGTGCAGGAACGTGCGCAGGGGCAGCGGGCCGAGCTGGGTGGCCACGGGCCGAAGGCCGTACTCCTCGTCCTCCTCCGTCCCGAGGAAGCGCTCCGCCTCCTCGCCGGCCCGTTCCACCGACCGCAGGACGGCGGCACCGCTGGCCCGCCGGTGCGACTCGCGCAGCCGGTCCTCCTCGGCGTCCTGGTCGGTACGGGCGGCCGCGGACGGACGCTCGCGGGCCTCGATGACCACCTCCGCGACCCACCGGCTGTCGGGCCAGCGGCCGACCCCGGTGAGCAGCTCTTTGGCGCTGCGTCCCGCGCGGGTGTCAGCGCCCAGGTCGGCGCGTTCGGCGAGCGCGTGCAGGAGCTCCCAGGCGCGCACGACCCGGCGGGCGAGGTCGGCACGGTCCTGGGTCGCCAGGCCCCGCTCGTGCGGGCTCGGCGCGAGGTTTTCGGGCAGGTCTGCCACGATGGCCATCCTGCCGTTGCTCACCGCTCGTATGAGAGGACACCCCCGTAATGCCCATCGAGGTCGGACAGCTGGCCCCGGACTTCACCCTCCCCGACCAGTTCGGGGCCGACGTCACGCTGTCGTCGTTTCGTGGGACCAAGGACGTCCTGCTGGTCTTCTATCCGTTCGCCTTCACCGGGACCTGCACCGGGGAGCTCGCCGCGATCAACCTGAACCTCGACTCCTTCGAGGGCGAGGACCGCACCGTCCTGGTCATCTCCTCCGACACCAAGTACTCCCAGCGCATCTTCGCCGAGCGCGAGGGCTACCAGTTCCGCCTGCTGTCGGACTTCTGGCCCCACGGTGCCGTGGCGCGTGACTACGGCGTGTTCTTCGAGCCGCGCGGGTGCGCCCTGCGGGCGTCCTTCCTCGTCGACCGCGAGGGCGTGGTGCGCTGGTCGGTGGTGCAGGGACTGGGTGAGGCCCGCGACGTGACGGCGTACCAAGAGGCCTTCGCCGCCCTCTAGCCGCCACTTGGCCGGCGCCCAAGCGCTCGGCTCGCCGGTACTCTGGCGTGTCCGGGCGCATAGCTCAGCTGGCTAGAGCACCTCCCTTACAAGGAGGGGGTCAGGGGTTCGAGTCCCTTTGCGCCCACCG
>DATJPE010000040.1 GCA_035506535.1 Actinomycetes bacterium
CGCCGGCTGAGGCGCCGGGTGGGTGCGGGCGCCGGCTGAGGCGCCGGGTGGGTGCGGGCGCCGGCTGAGGCGCCGGGTGGGTGCGGGCGCCGGCTGAGGCGCCGGTGGGTATGGGCGCCGGCTGAGGCGCCGAGTGGGTACGGCGCCGGCTGAGGCGCCCTACGTCACCCCGCGCCGGTAGTCCGCGACCTTCAGGATTCGTGCCCGCAGGACCCGACGGGTGACCGCCGGGTCGGCGTCGACCACGGCGCGCGCCAGCTTCTCGTCGTCGGTCGCCAGCATGGCCACGGCCCCGCAGTCGGCCAGGGTGCCCCCCGCCAGAAGCAGCCCGTCGCCGGCCAGCCGACGCATGGTCAAGCAGTGTCGCTCGATGGGCTCCCCTTGGTCCTGCGTGGGTCGATCGGGCCACCAGGCCTGCCCTGGACCGAAGACGACGAGGTAGCTCATCGGCTCAGCGTGACGGAGGCTAAGAGTGGTCGCATCCGTGGAATCACGAGCCCTACGCTGCGGGCTGTGCTGCATGGCCGAGCATCGGAATGCGCAGCGCTGGATGAGCTCAGGAGCCACGTACGCCACGGTCACGGCGCCGCGCTGCTGCTGCGTGGGCCGGCGGGGACCGGCAAGACCTCCCTGCTCGATTACGCAGCGTCCGGAGAGCCGATCCCGGTGCTTCGGTGCACAGGCATCGAGGCGGAATCTGGGTTGGCGTACTCGGGCCTGCACCAGCTCCTCGGCCCGGTGCTCCCCCTCAGCGAGAACCTGCCACCTCCCCAGCAGACGGCGCTGCGGGCAGCGCTGGGCATGGACCCGGAACAGACCGACCGGTTCCTCGTGTCGCTGGCCACGCTCGGCGTCCTGTCCGAGGCTGCGGGCACCGGCTTGCTTTGTCTGCTGGACGACGTCCAATGGATCGATGCCGCCAGCTATGACGCCGTCACGTTCGCGCAACGTCGGCTCAGCTCGGAGCCGGTGGGGTTCGTCTTCGCCGTCCGAGATCCGGAGGGTGCCTCGATCCGCCCACCAGGGGTTCCCCAGCACCTCGTCGAGGGGTTGTCCGAAACGGACGCGCTCGCGGTACTCGAGGACGCCGGCGCGAGCGTCCACCCGGCGGTGGCCCGCCGGATCGCTCGAGGGACAGAGGGCAACCCCCTGGCCCTCGTCGAGCTCGCTGCCGAACTGCCACCCGAGGTGCTGAGCGGTGACGCGCCGCTTCCTGACCCGCTGCCGGTGGGCCCCGGTGTCGAAGCTGCTTACGCCGACCAGGTCCGCCGGCTCCCCGAGTCGACTCAGCTGGTGCTGCTGGCCTCCGCGTCGGACCAGATGGACGCGCGCGTCCTCTTCGAGGTGGCGGCCCGGCTCGGTGTCCAGCCGGCAGACCTCGAACCTGCGGAAGCGAGCCGGCTCGTCGTCGTCACGGAAACCGGAGTCGCGTTCCGGCACCCGCTCATCCGCTCCGCCGTCTATCGCGGTGCCAGTTTCCTCGCCCGTCAGCGAGTTCACCGTGCCTGTGCCGAGGTCTTCGCCCTGGCCGGAGACGTCGAGCGCCGTGCCCTGCATCTCGCCGCGGCGGCCCTCGGCCCCGATGAGTCGGTGGCAGAGTTGCTGGTGGCCTCGGCGAGGCGGTCCACCGATCGCGGCGCGCCAGAGGTGGCCGCAACAGCCTGGGAACGGGCGGCTGAACTGTCCGAGGGGTCATCAGCCCGCGCGGCGCGGTTGGTCGAGGCCGCCGCGTCCGCGTGGGTGGCGGGTCGCGCGGAACGCGTTCCTGCACTGCTGGATCGCGCCGAGCCATTGATGGACGATGCCGCCACCCGTGCTCGCGCCCGGTTGGTCCGGGGTCGGTTCGAGGCCCGCCGCGGGGTCGTGACTCGTGGCCTGCGCACCCTCATGGACGCGGCCGCGGAGGCGGCGGTCGGGTCGCCGGACCTAGCCCTCGACATGCTCATGGAGGCGATGCTCGCTGCGTTGTATGCCGGAGACGTCAGCTCGTTCACGCGGGCAGGAACCCTGGCTGCGACTCTGCCGACGAATACGCAAGGAAGCGACTACTACCGGTTGACGCTGATGGCCATCGGCAGGATGTTCGAGGGCGATCCGTACGAGGCCATGGACCTGATGGCCGATGCCGGCCAGCCGCCCGACACGGTGACCGGGTGGATGTGCGCCGGCCACATCGCGGCGTATTCCGGACAGCCGAACTGGGGAGAGCACTACTCGCGAGCCGTGGACGTCGCCCGGGCCACGGGGAACGTCGGTGAACTCCCCTACACCCTTGCGATGTACGCGGGCGCGTGCCGGTTCCGTGGGGACCTCCCCGGTGCGGTCATCGCGGCCACTGAGGGGCTTGCGCTGGCCGAGGAGACCGGACAGCAGGCGGATGGGTGCTTGCTGTCCGCAGAACTTGCTCTTTCCGCGGCCATCCGCGACGACGAGGCCGAGTGCCGGGAGCAGTCCGACCGAGTCCTCGCCATCGCCCTCCCACGAGGGCTGCGGCTCCCCGCGGCGATGTGCGTGTGGTCGCTGGCCATGCTGGCCCTGGCTCGAGGCCGACCGGAGGAGGCATTCCGGCGCTTGGGTCAGGTGCGTGACCCAAGCAGCGACGTGGCGAACATGGCCATCGCGCTGTTCTCCAGCGCGGACTTCATCGAGGCGGCTGTCCGCAGCAGCCAGGCCCACCTCGGCGCTGAGGCGCTGCCCGGACTGAGCGCGTGGGCGGAGTCGAGCGGGATGCCGTACGCCGTAGTGACCGCGGCCCGCTCGCGAGCTCTCCTCGCAACCGAACAGGGTTCGCCCGACTGGGAGCCCCTCTTCCGCCAAGCCCTCACGGTCACAGACGACGTGCCGGGCTTCGAGCGCGGGCGCACGGAGCTGCTCTTCGGCGAGGCCCTGCGACGCGACAGGCGCCCGGTCCTGGCCAGAGAGCCGCTGCGCTCCGCCGTCGCCCGCTTCGAGGCATTCAGCGCGCCGGCCTGGGCCGAGCGTGCCCGGACCGAGCTGCGGGCAAGCGGTGAGTCCGTCGCTCGTAGCGACCGTCCCTCTGCCGTGGCAGCGCTGACCAGCCAGGAGCTGCAGATCGCCCGCATGGTCGCCGCCGGCGCGAGCAACCGAGCGGTCGCAGCCGCCCTTTTCCTGTCCCCGCGGACCGTCGAGTATCACCTGTACAAGATCTTCCCGAAGCTTGGTATCGCATCACGGGGAGAGTTGGCCTCTGTCGACCTCGGCACCCCGTGAAGCCCACAGCTAGCTGGCTGTGCAGGGGGAGGAGCCGGTCCTCCGGCTCCTCCCCCTGCGAGGTGGGTGCCTCAGGCGCCGGCCACCTCCAGCTCGCCGACCTCGAACTCTGGCTCGACGACGCGGTCGGGAGCGTCGATGTCGTCCACCCGAGTCGGCATCCAGATGGCGGCGGCGACGACCGCGAGGACGGTGAATCCGGATCCGACGAGGACGGTGGTGTCCATGGCGTGAACGAAGGCGGCCCGAGCGGCCTGGGCCAAGGTCGCGCCGACTGCGGCCGGCAGGTGTGTGGCGACGGTGAGAGCCGGACCAATCCCGTCCTTGGCCGCTGAAGGTACGCGTCCGGCCGGCGGTAGCTGGCCGAGCCGATCGACGTACACGGACGAGAGGATGCTGCCGAGGACCGCGACGCCCAAGGCGCCGCCGACCTGGCGAACAGAGTCGTTGATCGCCGACCCGACTCCCGCCTTCTCCTTCGGCAGCGCGGCCATGACAGCGTTGGTCGCCGGCGCCATCGTGGCGCCCATGCCGAAGCCCAGCAGGGAGAGAACCAGGACCACGTGGCCGTACCCGGAACTCATCGTGGTCGTCGAGAACATCAGCATGGCCATCGTGACGATGGAGAGACCGCCCGCCACCACGGCCTTGACGCCCATGTGCTGTGACAGCTTCATGGCGAGCGGGGCACCGACGACCATGGTGGCGATGGGCATGACACGGACGCCCGCCTCCAGCGGCGAGTACCCGAGGACGAACTGCAGGTACTGAGTCAGGAAGAAGATCGTGCCGAAGAGGGCGAAGAACACGAGAGTCGTTGACAGCGCAGCTGCGGAGATCCGCGGGTCTCTGAAGAAGGCCATGTCCAGCATCGGTTGACGCGTCTGCGACTCCCACCAGCCGAAGACGGTCAGCGCCGCGCCGCCGAGCGTGAACGCCACGAGCACGGCTGTGGACGTCCACCCGTGTGACGGAGCCTCGATGATCCCCCAGACCAGGCTGGCCAGACCCGTGAACGACAAGATGGCGCCGACGACATCGACCCGCGGAGCGGCCGGGTCCTTCGACTCCGGAACGAGCCAATGACCGGCCACGAGTGCCGCGATGGTCACGGGCACGTTGACGAGGAAGACCGAACCCCACCAGAAGTGGCCCAGCAGCCAGCCGCCCAACACCGGGCCGAAGACGATCCCAAGACCGGAGACGGCCGCCCACAGGCCGATCGCCTTGGCTCGTTCCTGGGGATCGCGGAAGGAGTTCGTGAGCACCGACAGGGTCGAGGGCATGATGAACGCTCCTCCGACGCCCATCAGGGCGCGGGCCAGAGTCAGCTCGGTCGCCGAGGACGACGTGGCCGCCCAGATGGACGACCCGCAGAAGACGATGAGACCGAAGGCGAGGGCCCGCTTGCGACCGAAGCGGTCACCGAGGCTTCCCGCGGCGAGCAGCAGCCCTGCGAAGACCAGGGTGTAGCCGTCGACGACCCACTGCAGCTGGCTCTCGCCCGCGTGCAGGTCCTTCGACAGGCTGGGCAGCGCCACGTTCAAGATCGTGTTGTCCAGGCCGATGACCAGCAGGCTGAGGCACAGGACTCCCAGCGTCGCCCAGCGTCGGCGGTAGGCGGTTTCCACGTTCATCGTTCCTCCAGGGATGCGGTCAGGGCGGCTGACGCCGTCGGCTTCCCTGTCAGGCTCGTGAAGCGTGTGCTGATCGAGCATCCGTAGGACTACTGGTGACCACAGCCCAGTGCCCTCGTGTCGCGCCCGCTGCTCCGCTGGGCGGAGCCCAGCTCAGGCGCCCAGCGCGCGAGCGCGCCGCGGGACGAGGGCGATCTCGACGGGGCCCACGAGCGCCCAGCCGCAGATCACGCAGGCCAGCTCGGGGCAGTCCGCCCCGTGCTCGTCGCAGGGCGGGGTCTCGAACGGCCGCACCTCGCGGCAGCCCGGACAGTAGGTCTCCATCTCGGCCTCCGACGCCCACGGTGGCACGCCGGCTCGATCGGCGGTGCTCGGCACGCCGTGAAAGCATCCGAGGGTGGGCGATCTGCGCGACAGCGCGTTCCTGCGGGCGTGCCGGCGCGAACCGGTGCCCCGCACGCCGGTGTGGTTCATGCGCCAGGCCGGGCGGTCGCTGCCGGAGTACCGCGCGGCGCGCCAGGGCATCGGGATGCTCGAGTCCTGCATGCGACCTGACCTGGTGGCGGAGATCACGTTGCAGCCGGTACGCCGTCACGGAGTGGACGCGGCGATCCTGTTCAGCGACATCGTGCTGCCGCTCAAGGCGGTCGGGATCGACCTCGAGATCGTCGCCGGGGTCGGTCCCGTCGTCGCCCAGCCGGTGCGGGCCCGGGCCGACCTGGACCGGCTCCGCCCGCTCGATGCCGGCGACGTCGCGTACGTGTCGGAGGCCGTGAACATCCTCGTCGCCGAGCTGGGCGGGACGCCGCTCATCGGCTTCGCGGGGGCGCCGTTCACCCTCGCCAGTTACCTCGTCGAGGGTGGGCCGTCCCGTGACCACGCGCGGACCAAGGCGTTGATGCTCGGCGACCCGTCGTTGTGGCACGACCTGCTGGATCGGCTGGCCGGCATCGCGGGGGAGTTCCTGCGGGTCCAGGTGGCGGCCGGTGCGTCCGCGGTCCAGCTGTTCGACTCCTGGGTCGGGGCGCTGCCGCTCGCCGACTACGAGGCCCAGGTCCTGCCGCACAGCCGGCGCACCCTCGCGGCGGTGGGCGATCTGGGCGTGCCCCGGATCCACTTCGGGGTCGGGACGGGAGAACTGCTCCCCGCCATGGCCGGCGCCGGCGCCGAGGTGGTCGGGGTCGACTTCCGGATGCCCCTCTCGGAGGCGGCCCGCCGGGTCGGACCGGCGTACGCCCTCCAGGGCAACCTCGACCCGGCGACGCTCTTCGCGCCCTGGCCGGCGATCGAGCGCCGGGTCCGGGACCTGCTGCAGGATGCGCGGGCGCTGCCCGGGCACGTGTTCAACCTCGGGCACGGTGTCCTGCCCGACACCGATCCGGACGTGCTCACCCGCCTGGCCGCCCTCGTCCACGAGCTGACGGCCGACGGGCGCCCCGCGCCGGCCGAGGTCAGCTGAGGGTGGACAGCGAGGAGACCTTCACGGCCGTGAACGACAGGTCGTAGACGTTGGTGTCGACCGTCGAGGAGCACGTCAAGGTCACCTGGGTGCCGGTGAAGCCGGTGGTCACCGCCAGGTTGCCGTAGGGCTTGCTCGACGCGGCGGGGATGGATGTCGCGGCGATGGACAGCCGGGTCGTGCTGGTGGCGCCACCCTTGCGCAGCGTGCAGTGCACGAAGTCCGCGGTCCTGTTGGTGGAGGCGACGTCCCACTCGGCCGTCACGACGTAGGAGCCCTGCGGCAGCGTCCACGAGTGCAGCGTCGTGAAGTCGTCACTTCCGACCGTGCCGATCCCGGTGAGGTTCACCACCGAGCCGTAGTCGAGGAAGCTGGAGCCCGCCGCGCCCGAGCCGGCCGGGCCGGTCGCTCCGGTGTCGCCCTTCGGGCCCTGGGCTCCCTTGGCGCCGGTCGCACCCTTGGCCCCGGTCGCACCCTTGGCCGCGAACACGGCCCAGTACGCCGACCCGCTGGTCGGCGTCTTCGCCCTGCTCGCCTTCAACGCGATCCAGGTGGTCCCCGATCGCTGGACCAGGCTGCCGCCGGTGTAGGCGGCCGACGCCGACCACGTGCCCCGCCACGAGAGCCGTTGCCAGGACAGCAGGGTCTCCTTGCTCGTGCACTTCTTGCTCGGGTAGTCGACCACGCGCAGCGCACCCGTGGACTTGGCGGCGCAGGCGTAGTAGGTCCCGCCCGCGGTGGGGACCGTGGCGCGGGCGATCCCGAACCCGAGCCCGGCCGCCACGACCACCCCGGTGAGGACCCCGACGACAGCCGTACGTCTGCGCACCTCGCCCACCTCCAGATGTGTTGCCCGACGCGTCCCGACGAGTACCCGTGGGGCTCCCCGACCTTCCCCGTCGCCAGTCTTGGCGCGAGCGTAGGGGCGCGCCAGGGTCCGAACGGCCGGTGCCGCCGCGCGCCCGTCACCGCACCGTCACGCGTCGTCACCCCGGGTGCGCCGGGCTGTCCGGTTGCTCGACGGCGCTGGGCGTGGGGTGGTCCGAGCGTCGGGTGAGCCGGTACGCAACCCGGCAGGCCCGGGCAGACCCCGGACGCCCGGTTCGTCGGGCGGGCTCGGGATCGGCGACCATGGAGGGGTGTCCGCCGCTTCGCACCCGCACGTCGCCGTCGTTGGTGGCGGGATCAGCGGCCTGGCCGCGGCGGAGCGGCTGGGCCGGGCGGGCGTACGGGTCAGCCTGCTCGAGGGCTCCTCGCGCGTCGGAGGCAAGCTCGCGACCGGCGAGGTCGCCGGCGTCGGCGTCGACATCGGTGCCGAGTCCGTGCTCGCGCGCCGTCGCGAGGCGGTCGAGCTGGCCGAGCGGTGCGGTCTCGGGGACCAGATCGTGCACCCCGCGACGGCCGGGGCCTTCGTGTGGACGCGACGGCGGCTGCGCCCGCTGCCGAGCGGGACGCTCATGGGCATCCCGGGGGACCTGCGTGCGTTGTCGCGCAGCCAGGTGCTCACCCTGCCCGAGCTGCTGCGGGTGCCGCTGGACCGGGTGCTGCCCGTCGAGGCGCCGCAGTCGGACGTGGCGCTGGGCACCTACGTCGCCAAGCGGATGGGCCACGGTGTCGTCGACCGGCTCGTGGAGCCGCTGCTCGGCGGGGTCTACGCCGGGCACGCCGAGCGCATCTCGTTCGAGGCCGCGCTCCCCGACGTGTTCGAGCGCGTGCGCGCCGGGGCGCGCCTGCTCGACGTGGCGGCCGCTGCCCTTGCTTCGGGCCCCGCGACCGCGGTCGGCGCTCGACCGGCGGCGGAGCGCGAGCCCGTCTTCGCGTCCTGGCAGGGCGGCCTGGGCCGGCTCCCAGAGGCGGTCGCGCGGGTGAGTGGCGCACAGGTCCGCACGGGAGTGAGCGTGCGCGACCTGGTCCGCCTCGTGCACGGCTGGCGGCTCGAGGTGGACGGCGCGGGAAGCGACGGGCGGCGGGCGCTGGACGTCGACGCCGTCGTCCTCGCCGTACCGGCCGCGCCCGCCGCTCGCCTGCTCTCCTCCGTCGCAGCCGAGGCGGCCGGCGCGCTGGCCGCGATCCCCTACGCCAGCGTGGCGCTGGTGACGTACGCGCTGTGCCGCCGCGACCTGCCGAGCCTGCCGACCGGCACCGGGTTCCTCGTCCCCCCGTCGGAGCGCAGGCTGATCAAGGCGTCCACGCTGTCCAGCGTCAAGTGGGGATGGCTGGCGAGGCAGGCTCCCGACCTGGTGTTCGCGCGGGTGTCCGTCGGACGCTTCGGCGAGGAGCGTGACCTGCACCGCGACGACGACGACCTGGCCGCCGACGGGCTCGAGGAGCTGGCCCTGGCTCTGGGCTGGCCGCAGGTCCCGCGGCCGGTCGACGTCCGGGTGGACCGTTGGGGCGGGGCGCTCCCGCAGTACCTCGTCGGGCATCGCGACCGGGTGGCCCGCGCGCGGCGGTCGGTGGCCGAGCAGCCGGGGCTGGCCGTGTGCGGGGCGGCGTACGACGGGGTGGGCATCCCGGCGTGCGTGGCGAGCGGCGCACGGGCCGCGGAGGAGGTGCTCGCCTGGCTCGCGGCGTCGCCGGACGCCTCGATCGGGCTCGTGCACGCCGAGAGCGCGGGCGGGGGCTCGAGCGCCGCCGGGCCGGAGGGGAGAGGATGACGGGCATGGCCAAGGGCAAGGGGCCGTCGGCCCGCGAGATCAACGCGACGATTCGCTACACCATGTGGTCGGTGTTCCGGGTGGCCAGCCCTCTGGGTGGCGCCGACCGCGGGTCGCTGGTCGCCGAGGTCGAGGGGCTCTTCGAGCAGCTCGCGGCCAAGGACGTCGTGGTCCGGGGGACCTACGACGTCGCCGGGCTGCGCGCCGACGCCGACCTCATGGTCTGGTGGCACGCGGAGACGGTCGAGGCGCTGCAGGAGGCGTACGCGCGGCTGCGGCGTACCGCGCTGGGTACCCGGCTCGACCCGGTGTGGTCGGTCGCGGCGGTGCACCGGCCGGCCGAGTTCAACAAGAGCCACGTGCCCGCCTTCATGGCGGAGGAGGAGACGCGGGCATACCTGTGCGTCTATCCCTTCGTTCGCTCCTACGACTGGTACCTGCTCCCCGACCAGGAGCGTCGTGACCTCCTCGTGGAGCACGGGCAGCTGGCGCGCGGCTACCCCGACGTGCGGGCCAACACCGTCGCGGCGTTCGCCCTCGGCGACTACGAGTGGATCCTCGCCTTCGAGGCCGACGAGCTCTTCCGCATCGTCGACCTCATGCGCGACCTGCGCGCCTCGCGCGCGCGGCTGCACGTACGCGAGGAGATCCCCTTCTACACCGGCCGCCGCCGCCCCGTGGCGGACCTCGTCGCCGATCTCCCCTGACGCCGTTCGCGCTACCCGAAGCTGGGGCCACTCGTGAGCGTGGCGGATCATCGGCGGCGGAAGCGGACGTCGGGACCGCTGCCGGTCAGGCGACGGCCCTCTGGTCACGTCAGGCGTCGGGCTCCAGGGTGAGGCTGATCGAGTTGATGCAGTACCGCTGGTCGGTCGGCGTCGGGTAGCCCTCACCGTCGAAGACGTGGCCCAGGTGGGAGCCGCAGGTGGCGCAGCGGACCTCCACCCGCCGCATGCCGAAGGACCGGTCCTCGATCTCCACCACGGCGTCCCCGGCGAGCGGGGAGAAGAACGACGGCCACCCGCAGTGCGACTCGAACTTGGTCTCGGACCGGAACAGCTCGGCCCCGCACGCCCGGCAGCGGTACACCCCGACCGTCTTGGTGTCGGTGTACTCGCCGGTGAAGGCCCGTTCGGTGCCCGCTTCGCGCAGGACGTGGTACTCAGCCGGGCTGAGCTGCTCGCGCCACTGCTCCTCGGACTTCGTGACCGGGTACGTCGCCTCGTCGGCGGTCTTCCTCATCGACATGACGTCCTCCTTCGCCCGCCTCAACCGCCGAGCCGGTCGAGGTGTTCCGCGGACGCGCTACCGTCGCGTGCATGCCCACTCCCGCGGTCGAGGTCGAGGTCGACGGGATCGCCGTACGCGTGTCCAACCCCGACAAGGCCTACTTCCCGGACGGTACGACCAAGGGCGACGTCGTGCGGCACGTCCTGACCTGTGCGCCCGGCCTGGTCCAGGCGCTGCGCGACCGGCCGACCTACCTCGAGCGCTACCCCGAGGGCGTCGAGGGTGAGCAGATCTACCAGAAGCGGGTGCCCGAGAAGCGCCCCGAGTGGGTCGACACCGTGGACGTCACCTTCCCGAGCGGCCGGGGCGCCACGGCGCTGTGCGTCACGCGGGCGGCGCACGTCGTCTGGGCCGCCAACCTGGGCACCCTTCGCTTCCACCCCTGGCCCACCCGCCGCGACGTCGAGCACCCCGACGAGCTGCGCATCGACCTCGACCCGCAGCCCGGCACCGGCTTCGAGGAGGCACGGGGTACCGCCGCCGTCGTCCAGGGCATGCTCAATGAGCTGGGCCTGGTGGGCTGGCCCAAGACCAGCGGCGGGCGCGGGATCCACGTCTACGTGCGCATCCAGCCGCGCTGGGGGTTCCAGGAGGTACGTCGCGCCGCGCTGGCCCTCGCTCGCGAGGCCGAGCGCCGCGACCCCGACCTGGTCACCAGCAGGTGGTGGAAGGAGGAGCGCGGGGTCCGGGTCCTCATCGACTACAACCAGAACGCGCGCGACCGTACCGTCGCCTCGGCCTACTCGGTCCGGCCGACCCCGGGGGCGTACGTCTCCGCGCCCTTCTCCTGGGCCGAGCTGGCCGACGTCGACCCGAGGGAGTTCACCGTCCGCAACTCGGTCGAGTGGTACCCGGCGCGCGCCGACGTCCACGCCGGCATCGACGACGTCGCGCACGACCTCGGCCCGCTGCTGGCGTGGGCCGACCGCGACGAGGCGGCCGGGCTCGGCGACGCCCCGTACCCCCCGAACTACCCGAAGATGCCCGGCGAGCCTCCTCGCGTCCAGCCCAGCCGGATGAACCCGAGCAACTGGCTGGAGCCCGAGGGCGGGTGAGCCGTGGAAGCGTGTCCTGCCCCGTACCTCGAACGCCTGCACGCGTTGCCTGCGTCGTGCGCCGGGACGACATGATCGACACGGCCGTGAGCGAGGCGCAGGCAAGGTCAGGCGTACGTCGGCTCGGACCTGGGTGGACCCGCTGGGTCGCTTCGCCCGCCGGGGAGGCACACTGGATGCCGAGCGTGACCGTCGGCAGTGCGGCTCGGCCGGACGCCCTCGAGCGGATGGAGGTGTCACGGATGGCTCATCTTGTGGCTGGCACGGTGCTGACCTGTGCGCACGAGCACTGCGCGTGCCGGGTGCGCATAGAGTCCGAGTGCGACTGTGAAGGCGCGACCGAGGGCTCGCACTACACGTGCGCCTGCGGGGCACCCATGGTGGTTGTCGAGGGCAACTGAGCGACCAGAGGCCGGATTGGTGAGGCTCTGGTTTGTGGCGCCGCCTAGGACGGAAGCGCTCGCCGGATAACATCCAGCTCTTCGCGCGACAGGCTGCCGACGAACCGCTGCAGGGCGGCGTCCGGGCTCTCGTCAGCCGACAGCGCTTCGTACATCATCGCCGCCGTGTGGGCGCCGCGGCCGCCGACCGGCTGGTAGTGCTTCACCCGCCCCTCCAGACGGCAGCGCAGTACGCCCTTGCGGACCAGACGATCCAGCACTGTGCCCACGGTGGAGTAGGCGTAGTCAGGCACCTGGTCGGTGACCTCGCGTACGGTCACGTCGGGCCCCGCCGAGCGCCAGACGAGATCCATGATGCGGCTCTCGAGGGCGCTGATCCGGCTCGCCCGGCACTGGCAGTCCGTGCACAGGCAGGGGTCGCACGAGCACATCGGGTTGTGCGGCTCCACCTCGCGCCTGGCCATCGCATGGTCAGGATAGGGCAGAAGGAGGATCACAAGCGGGCCAGGGGCGCGGACTCGGGCCGCACGTCGTAGCGTGACGACAGGTTCCCCCACCTACAGGAGGTTGGCTCGTGAAGCTCAAGCCCGAGGAGACGGCGGTCGTCCTCATCGAGTACCAGAACGACTTCACCACCGAGGGTGGTGCGCTGCACGGTGCAGTGGCCGAGGTGATGGACAAGACCGGCATGCTCGCGAACACCGCCGCCGCCGTCGAACAGGCCAGGGACGCGGGGGCGACGATCATCCACGCGCCGATCACGTTCGTGGACGGCTACGGCGAGATCACCGGCGAGCCGTACGGGATCCTCAAGGGCGTCGTCGACTCCCACGCCTTCGTCAAGGGCTCATGGGGCGCGGACTTCTCCGCCGAGGTGAGCCCGAAGCCGGGCGACATCGTCGTCGAGGGCAAGCGCGGCCTGGACGCGTTCGCCTCGACCAACCTCGACTTCATCCTGCGCAGCAAGGGCATCAGGAACGTCGCGCTCGGTGGGTTCCTCACCAACTGCTGCGTGGAGTCCACCATGCGCAGCGCGTACGAGAAGGGGTTCAACGTCATCACGCTCACCGACTGCGTCGCGGCGACGTCGATGGCCGAGCAGGACTCCGCGATCAGCCAGGACTACCCGATGTTCAGCCGCCCCACGGAGTCGGCCGCCTTCGTCTCCGCCCTCAAGGGCGAGGCCGAGGTAGCCGGCGAGGGACGCGGCTACCAGGCCTGACCCACCTCCGCTGCTCATCCCGAATGAACGCGGCGTTCAGTCGGTCCTATTGGCTGAACGCCGCGTTCATTCGGGCAACAGCGGGGGTCAGCTGACGACGCGGTCGGTCCCGGAGACGACGTGCAGCACGGGGACCTCGACCCGTTCGCGGAGCTGGTTGGCCCAGTCGCGGCGCAGGGAGTCCTCGAGCCAGTGCGGGGGCGTGATCACCCAGATCTCACTCGCCGACACCGTGGTCGCCGCCTCGACGACAGAGGTGAGCGTGTCTCGGCCCGCGAGCTCGCCGTCGGCCTCCACGCCAGCCTCGCGCAGGGCTGCCAAGGATGCCTCCAGCGCCTTCTCGGGCTCCCACTCGTCGGGGAACTGCCCCGCGGACACGGCCTCGTCGACCAGCCGGGCGAGCCGTCCGCCCTCGGGCACCGTCGCCGCGACCAGGTGCACGACCGTGTCGGCTCCGTAATAGGCGGCCAGCCGCTCGACGTCGTGCGGGTGCAGGGGGTGCTCGATGAGCGCGAGGATCGTCGTCACGCGGGACACCCTAAGAGGCGCGTCCTGGCCGCACGAACCCGGCGCGCTCCACGCCCCTTCACCCTGACCGAATGAACGCGGCGTTCAGTCGGTCCTATTGGCTGAACGCCGCGTTCATTCGAAGCGGGCAGGGGCCGACGCGAGGGCAGCGGGCGGCCGGGGGGGCGACAGGGGGGAGTGGGCGAGGTGGGGGGAGTGGGCGAGGTGGGGCGCGGTCAGGCCAGGAGGGTGGCCAGGTCGAAGCTGACCGGGCGCTCGAGCTGCTCGTACGTGCACGAGCGGGGGTCGCGGTCGTCGCGCCAGCGACGCCACTGGGCGGTATGCCGGAAGCGTGAGCCCTCCATGTGGTCGTAGGCCACCTCGACGACCCGTTCCGGACGCAGCGCCACCCACGAGAGGTCCTTGCCCGAGTTCCACCTCGACACCGCCCCGGGCATCCGCTCCGGTACGCCCTCGCCGGCGAAGGACGCCCACGCCCCCCACGGGTGCGCCGCCAGGTCGTCGGTACGCCACGGGGCGAGCTCCTCGACCAGCTCGGCGCGCCTCTTCATCGGGAAGGCCGCGCACACCCCGACGTGCTGCAGCTGGCCCGCGTCGTCGTACAGGCCCAGCAGCAACGACCCGACGACACCTCCCGACTTGTGCCAGCGGAAGCCCGCGACGACGCAGTCGGCGGTCCGCTCGTGCTTGACCTTGAGCATGGCCCGCTCGTCGGGCCGGTACGTGCCCGCGAGGGGCTTCGCCACGATGCCGTCGAGCCCGGCGCCTTCGAACGCGTCGAACCACTCGCGGGCCAGCCCGACGTCGTCGGTCGCCGGCGTCACGAACACCGGCGGTACGGCGTCGGCGAGCGCCTCGACCAGGCGGGCCCGGCGGAGGGCGAACGCCACGCTGGTGAGGTCCTCGTCACCGATCGCGAGCAGGTCGAAGGCGACGAAGGACGCGGGCGTCTGCTCGGCGAGCAGGCGTACCCGGGAGTCGGCCGGGTGGATGCGCTGGAGCAACGCCTCGAAGTCCAGGCTCGGGCCGTTGGCGATGACGACCTCGCCGTCGACGACGCAGCGGTGCGGGAGCTGGGCTCGTACCGCCGCCACGACCTCAGGGAAGTAGCGGGTCAGCGGGCGCTCGCCGCGGCTGGACAGCTCGACCTCGTCGCCGTCGCGGAAGACGATGCAGCGGAAGCCGTCCCACTTCGGCTCGTAGAGCAGCCCGCCCTCGACGCTGGACGGCTCCGGGACACCGCGTACGGACTTCGCCAGCATGGGGGCGATCGGCGGGGCCAGCGGGAGCCTCATGGCCGCTGCCAGCGCGCGAAGAGGAAGCCGTCGTCCGTGAGCAGCTGGGCGAGGCGCCACGGCTGCGTGGGCAGCCATGGTCCGCGCACCATCCGCGAGCCGTCGCCGCCGACGACGAGGGGAGAAGTCGTCGTGCACAGCTCGTCGACCAGGCCGTCGGCGAGCAGACCCGCGAGCAGGCTCGGCCCGCCCTCGCAGACGATGCGCGTCATCCCCCGGGCCCGCAGCGCGGCCAGGCCGGCCGTCAGGTCCACCCGCTCCTCCCCGGCCAGGACGACCTCGGCGACCTCCCGCGCGGCCTCGAGGCGTCCGGCCGGCGCCGAGCGCGCGGTCAGCAGGACCGTGCGGTGGCGCGCCTCGGTGAACAGGGGGCGTGCCAGGTCGATGCCGATCCGGTTGCTCACCACGACGATGGGGCGCGCGCTGGGGCCGTACCCCTCGGCGCTCGCCGTGCCGGCGCCGACCAGCACCGCGTCGGAGCCCGCCCGCAGGGCGGCGAAGACCGCCTTGTCCGCGGGTCCCGAGATGGACCCGGACCGCCCGTCCGGGCCTGCGACCGAACCGTCCAGCGTGGTCACCATCGAGGCGCGCAGCCAGGGGGTGGCGTCGGGGACGGCGTACGCCGGCTCGACCTCGACGTCCTCCTCGGGGGAGGGCAGCAGGCGGCGCATGCCGCCACCTTAGGCACCGGTGACGACATCGCGGGTCAGCCCAGCACGAGCACCTCGCCGCCCATCAGCCAGTCCGACGACGGGACGTCGGCGGGCCAACGCAGCAGCACGGTCCCGGGCACCTCCGGCATGGGGGTCGGCCCGCGGCCCAGGTTGGCCACCACCGTCACCGTGGGCCGACGCATCACGACCACCGCGCGCTCGCGCTCCACCTCCGCGTCCCAGGCGTCGGACACGACTCCGGGCAGCGAGCGCCGGATCGTGACGAGATCGGCGTACCAGCGCAGCAGCCGGGCGTGCTCCTCTTCCGCCGCCTCCTGCCAGTCCAGGATCGAGGCGAGGTAGGTCCTCGGGTCCTGCGGGTCGGGTACGTCCTTGGCCGGCCACCCGGGGAACTCGCGGCGGCGGCCCTCGCGGACGCGCCGGGCAAGGGCGGGATCGGAGAAGGAGCTGAAGAAGCACCACGGGGTCGACGCGCCCCACTCCTCGCCCATGAACAGCATCGGCGTGAAGGGACCCAGCAGGAGCAGGGCGGCCCCTGCCGCGAGCGCGCCGACGTCGACCAGGGCGGCCAGCCGCTCGCCTGCGGCTCGGTTGCCCACCTGGTCGTGCGTCTGCAGCGACGCGACGAAGCGCCAGGGCTCGAGGGCGCGTGGGCCGCTGCGCGGCACCGGACGACCGTGCGAGCGGCCACGGAAGGACGACCACGTGCCGTCGTGGAAGAAGGCGCCCGCGAACACCTTGGTGAGGGCTCCGGGGTCGGCGAAGTCGGCGTAGTACCCCTCTCGTTCCCCGGTCAGCGCGACGTGCAGCGCGTGGTGGATGTCGTCGCTCCACTGCGCGTGCAGGCCAAGCCCGCCCAGCGTTCGCCGCGTGACGGTCGCGGGATCGTTGCGGTCGGACTCGGCGACCAGGAGCAGCGGGCGGCCGGTCTCGTCCGCGAGCCGGTCCACCGCCGCGCTGAGCTCCTCGAGATAGGGGGTCGCGCGTTCGTCGCGAAACGCGTGGATCGCATCGAGGCGAAGCCCGTCGAGGTGGAAGTCCCGCAACCACGACAGCGCGTTCTCGCACAAGAAGGCGCGGACCTCGTCGGACCCCGGGCCGTCGAGGTTCACGGCCGGACCCCACGGCGTCTCCTCGGCCGCGAAGTAGGGTCCGAACTCGTGCAGGTACTCCCCGGCCGGACCGAGGTGGTTGTGCACGACGTCGAGCAGCACACCGAGACCGCGACGGTGGGCCGCGTCGACGAATCTCTTGAGCGCGTCGGGCCCGCCGTACCGCTCGTGCACCGCCCAGAGGTCGACCCCGTCGTAGCCCCAGCCGCGGTCGCCGTCGAAGGCGGCCAGCGGCATCAGCTCGACGAAGTCCGCCCCGAGCTCCTGGAGGTGCTCGAGGCGCGCTGCCGCCGCGTCCAGGGTCCCGGCGGGCGTGAACGTCCCGACGTGCAGCTCGTAGAGCACCGCCCCGCGCAGCTCGCGACCGCGCCACCGGTTGTCCCGCCAGGGGAAGAGCGTGTGGTCGTACGCCGCCGACGCGGCGTGCACGCCGTCCGGCTGCCACGAGCTGCGCGGGTCCGGTCGTGGCGGCCCGCCGTCGAGGGAGAAGGAGTAGCGCTGGCCGTGCGCGAGGTCCATGTCCCCGACCCACCAGCCGTCGCCCGTGGGCCGTAGCGGGAAGGCCGGCCCGTTCTCGCTGCCGCGGACCAGGTCGACGTGCTCGGCCGCAGGGGCCCAGACGCGCGGGCGGATCATCAGGGACGGGACGGCTCAGCGCTGCTGCAACCGGGTGAACGGGAGCACGAGCAGGGCCGCCACGATGACCTGGGCCGCGAAGGTGAGCCAGAACCCCCAGTGCAGTGCTGCGCCGATTGCGAGCCCCACCCCTGCCCCGACCAGGCCGATGAGGACGGTGAGCAGGCACCCGATCGGCGCCCGGTCACGGACGACGAGGCGGCCCAGCGCGCCGACGACGACGGCCGCGAACAGCCCCGAGAACAGCCCGCTCACGTGCACGCGTCGTAGCCTGGCACACCCGGACCCGTCGGATGAGGAGGCATGCGTGGCCCAGCGCAAGGCGGCATCGGTGAGCGACCTGCTGCGGTACCGCCCTGGCTCGTCCGACCCCGCGGTGGCCAACGCCCGGGCCACGCCCGGCGCACCGGGCAAGCGGCGAGAGACCGAAGCGGCGACCGCCCTCCTCGAGGCGCGACTGTCGACTCTGCAGGAGCAGCTGTACGCCGAGGGCGTCACGGGTGGCCACCGTCGCCTGCTCCTCGTGCTCCAGGGGATGGACACGGCGGGCAAGGACGGCACGGTGCGCCGCGTCATGGGCCAGGTCGACCCGGCGGGCGTACGGGTCACCTCGTTCAAGGCACCGACCCGCACCGAGCTGCGGCACGACTTCCTCTGGCGGGTCGAGCGGGCGGTGCCCCCGCCCGGGTTCGTCGGCATCTTCAACCGAAGCCACTACGAGGACGTCCTCGTGGCGCGGGTACACAGCCTCGTTCCCGAGGCCGAGTGGTCCACCCGATACGACCGGATCAACGCCTTCGAGCGCCGCCTGGTGGACGAGGGCACTCACCTGGTCAAGGTGTTCCTGCACATCAGCTCAGCGGAGCAGAAGGCGCGCCTGCTGGCCCGGCTCGACGACCCGACCAAGCACTGGAAGTTCAACCCCGGCGACGTCGACGAGCGGTACCGGTGGGCCGACTACACCCGTGCCTACGCCGACGCGCTGGTGCGCTGCAGCACGGAGTACGCCCCGTGGTACGTCGTACCGGCCGACCGCAAGTGGTACCGCGACTTCGCCATCGCCTCCCTGCTCGTCGAGGCGCTCAGCCACATGGCGCCGCAGTACCCCCCGGCTGCCTTCGACGTCGACGAGCAGCGCGCCCGGGTCCTCGCCACCTGAGCGGGCATGAGCCGGCCGTCGGCGACTGGCTGGCCCGATCCGTGGCCGACGCGCGCGGGCTTGGGTTGCGAGCCGCTCGCGCCGATGACTCAGGCATGGCGATCCTCGTCGGGGCGCTCGCGCCCGACTTCACCCTGCCCGGGTGGTACGACGGCGCCGGCGGGTACACGCTCTCGGCGGAGCGAGGGCATCCGGTGATCCTCGTGTTCTACCCCAGTGACGAAGGGCTCGTCTGCACCCGCCAGCTGTGCTCCTACTCCGACAACCTCTCCGAGCTGCGGTCACGCGACGCGGTGGTGTGGGCTATCTCCCCGCAGAGCGTTGAGTCCCACCGGGAGTTCGCCCAGGGCCGGGCGCTGCGGATGCCGCTGCTCTCCGACCCTGACGGCGGGGTCGCGCGGGCGTACGGGATCCTCGGGCCGATGGGACTGCGTCGCTCGGTGTTCCTCGTGGACGCGGAGGGCCGCATCGCCTGGCGCCGCGTCACCGCGTTGAGCCTGACCTTCCCCAGCGTGGCCGAGGTGCGGGCCGCCCTCGAGGACGCCCGCGCCGCCTGACGACGTCTCGAACCTCCGCACCGCCAGGCCCGCGATTGCGCGGAACCGGCGGGGCGGACTCATGCCATGGCGGTCGGGAGACTTCGCGACGAGGGGTCCACGCGACCTGCCCCCCGACTAGGGTCCCGCCATGCGGGTCTCGGGGGCCCGCGACACCCCTCGCCGCCCAGCCCGGCAGGGTCCTGGGCGCTCCGATCTGGAGGTCGGCATGTACGCACGCGTCAGTGATCTCACCGGGCCCACCGACCGCATCGACGACGGCATCGCGCAGTACCGCGACATGGTGCTGCCCGCGGTCCAGCACATGGACGGCTTCCAGCGGGCGTACCTGCTGGTGGACCGTGAGCTCGGACGGACTCTGTCCATCACCGTCTGGGACAGCGAGGCGGCCATGCGCGCGAGTGAGGATCTCGTGACCCCGTTGCGCAACCAGATCACCGAGACCATCTCGGCCAAGGCCGAGGTGAGCCGCTACGAGGTCGTCGTCGCCACCGCCTGAGCCCGATTGAGCGGAATCGGGGGTCCACGCACGCTGGGGGTCCCCGATTCCGCTCAATCGACGATCCATCGGTGAGCGGGACGGCACCTGGCCAGTCGGGACAACGGTCCGTGGGGATGAGGGAGGTCGTGGTCGTGGGCGAGGTGGATGACTACCTCGCGGGGCTCGATCCGCCAGATCGGGCTGCCTTCGCGCGGGTGCGTGACGTCGCGCTGGAGGTGGTCCCGGACGCGGGCCAGGGGAGCACGTACGGCATGCCTGCCCTGACCCACGCCGGCAAGCCGCTGCTCGCCTTCCGCGCGGCGAAGGCCCACCTCAGCGTCTTCCCGTGCAGCGGCTGGGTCGTCGACCAGGTGCGGGACCGCCTCGAGGGGTTCTCCCTGTCCAGCGGCACCATCCGCTTCACCGCCGAGCGTCCCTTGCCCGACGCGGCCGTCCGCGCGGTGGTCGAGGCACGGATGCGAGAGATCGACCACGGCCGACCGAAAGGCGGCACCCCCGGTGCCTGAGTCCGGTCTCCCGCGTCCGCCGAGTGTGACGTTGTTGCCTCCATAGCCCCTTGGTGCGGGACAACGACGTCACGCTCGGCGATGTAGGGGGGTGGGGGTCACGGCAGGCGGGTCAGCAGGGCGACCGGCAGCCCCGTCAGGAGGTCGGCCAGCCGGACGTCGCCGCCCCAGGTGCTGCCGGAGAGCTCCTCCCGCCACGCCCCGCGCAGCTGCAGGAGCGTGTCGTCCCAGCCACCGCGGCGCGCCAGGCGGGCCGGCAGCCGGGTCGCGACGACCACGACGTCCGCGCCGCGCCCGAAGGCGACCATGTGCTCGGCGGCCGGGCCGCGAGCGCTCAGCCGCGTGTACGTCGCGTCCGCACCGATGCACTCGGCCCGCTCGCGGCGTACCCGCAACGCCGTGGCCACCAGGTGGACCTTCTCCGCGTCGGGTCCCTCCCCGCCGTCCAACCAGGCGGCGTGCGCACCGAAGTCGACCAGCCGGCGGTTGTCGGGGTCGACCAGCGACCGGTCGATCGCCTCGCATCCCTGGTAGACGTCGGGTACCCCGGGCATCAGCAGCTGGACGAGCTTCGCGGACAGCGTGTTCGACCGGGCGAAGGGCTCGAGCACGGCGACGAGCGCCGCCACCGGCGCCAGGACGACCGGGTCGTCCAGCGCGGCCGCCAGCCAGCCCTGGACGGCCGCCTCGTAGGCCGTGTCGACCGACTGCCAGGACGTCTCGCGCTTGGCCTCGCGCAGCGCCTTGGTGACGAAGTCGGCCATCCGCTCGGGCCTGACCGGCCAGGCGCCGACCAGGTTCTGCCAGACCAGGTACGCCACCTGCGGGCTGGGCACGTCCGGCGTGGCGGCGTGACGCTCGGCGGCCCACCGGAAGGCGTCGAAGGCGCGGCGGGCCTCGCCGGGCAGCTCGCTGAGGACCGCGAGGCGCAGGCGCAGGTCCTCCGAGCGTTTCGTGTCATGGGTGGACAACGTCGTCATGCCGTGCGGCCACCGCTCCTGCTGGCGCCTCGCCCAGGCGTGGAAGGCGTCGACGCCCACGTGTGAGCCGGTCGGGTCGCCGCCCACCTCGCACAACGACACGAGCGGGTACCAGCGATAGAACGCGGTGTCCTCGACGCCCTTGGCCATCACCGGGCCGGTCGTCTGCTGGAAGCGCACCACGAACTCGTCCTTGCGCGCGCTGCGCCCGAAGCGCCCGAGTGCCAGGTCGCGCAGCGCGCCGACCTCGTCGGCCAGGTCGGGGGCGTACGCCGCTGCCGCGGCCGCTGCCGCCGTCAGCACCGCGACGCTCTCGGCGGGCGGGTCCTCGCCCGGGCAGACGTACGCGCGGTAGACCGGCATGCGAGCGAGCAGTTCGACGAGGGCGTCGGTCAGCGCGCGCGGACTGTGGTCGCGCAGCTGCACGTCCTCGTCCCCGACCGACTCGACGACGGCGACCAGGCGCTCGACCTCGGCCCCGAGAAGCCGCCGCGCCACCTCGCGCTTGGCGCTGAGCGCCACCTCGTCGAAGGGCTCCGGGACGGGCAGTAGCTCGGCGTGCAGGTGCGTGAGGCGAGCGAGCCCGGCGGTGTCGATGAACAGGCCGTCCACCGCCCGCAGCGCGTCGTACCCGGTGGTCCCCGCGCAGCGCCAGTCGAGCGGCAGCTGCTCGTCCTCCTCGAGCACCTTCTCGACGACCACCCACGCGCCATCCGTCGCCAGGTGCAGGCGGCGCAGGTACGTCCGCGGGTCGGCGAGGCCGTCAGGGTGGTCGATGCGCAGCCCGTCCACCTTGCCCTCGGCCACCAGCGCGACGAGCAGCGCGTGGCTCTCGGCGAACACCTGCGCGTCCTCGACCCTGATCGCGGCCAGGGTGTCGATGTCGAAGAAGCGGCGGTAGTTCAGCTCGTCGTCGCCGACCCGCCAGTACGCCAGCCGGTAGTGCTGGGCGTCGAGCAGGTCCGGGAGCGGCAGGTCCTCGGTGCCCGGACGGACCGGGAGCACGTGGTCGTGGTAGCGCAGCAGCGGCCGGGCACCGGAGCGGTCGATCACGAGCTCGCCGGCGTCGAGCACCTCGCCGATCCGCCGGCCGAGCACGGGCACGAGGACCGGCTGCGCAGCGGACCAGTCGACGTCGAACCAGCGCGCGTACGGCGAGTCCGGCCCGCGCTCGAGCACCGACCACATCGCCTGGTTGAGCGTCTCGGGGACGGGCAGGGCCATGTGGTTGGGCACGACGTCCACGACCACACCGAGGCCGTGCTCGCGCAGCGCACGAGTCATCCGGTCGAAGCCCTCCGCTCCGCCGAGGTCGGCGTCGAGGGCCGAGTGGTCGACGACGTCGTAGCCGTGCGTGGACCCCGGCACCGCCTGGAGCACGGGGGAGAGGTACACGTGCGAGACGCCGAGACGGGCGAGGTACGGTGCGAGCGTCGCGACGTCGTCGAAGCCGACCTCGGGCCGCAGTTGGAGCCGGTAGGTCGCCACCGGTGCCCGACGATCGGACATCTCCGGTCAGGGGATGCGGCGCAGCAGCACCGCCGAGCGTCCCTCGACGCTCATCGACTCACCCGCCCGCACCGGCGAGACCCGCTGCGGGGCAGCGCGCTGGCTCCGCCTGCGCCCCGGCTCCTCGACGGTGTCGAGCTCGATCTCCCAGCGCGCCCCCCACTGCGCGGATGGCAGCGTGAAGTCCAGCGGGGTCTCGTGCGCGTTGAACAGCAGCAGGAACGAGTCGTCGACGATGCGCTGGCCCTGCGGGCCGGGACTTGTGATGGCCTCGCCGTTGAGGAACACGGCGAGGGTACGTGCGAAGCCGTTCTCCCAGTCCTCGTCGGCCATCAGCTGGCCGTCCGTGTCGAACCACGCAAGGTCGTGCAGGTCGTTGGACCCGCGAACCCCGGTGAAGAAGCGGCGGCGCCGGAAGACCGGGTGCTCCTCGCGCAGCCGGGTGAGGCGGGCAGTGAAGTCGACGAGCTCGGCGTTGGTCTTGGCGAGCTCCCAGTCCACCCACGTCAGCTCGTTGTCCTGGCAATAGGCGTTGTTGTTGCCCTGCTGCGTGCGACCCATCTCGTCGCCGTGCAGCAGCATGGGGACGCCCTGGGAGAGCAGCAGGGTGGTGAGGAAGTTGCGCTGCTGCCGGCGACGCAGCTTCAGCGCGTGCGTGTCCTTCGTCGGGCCCTCGTGGCCGCAGTTCCAGGAGCGGTTGTGGCTCTCGCCATCCGCGTTGTTCTCCCCGTTCGCCTCGTTGTGCTTTTCGTTGTACGACACCAGGTCCCGCAGCGTGAAGCCGTCGTGGGCGGTCACGAAGTTCACCGAGGCGTACGGCTTGCGCCCGCTCGAGGCGTACAGGTCGCTGGAGCCGGTGATCCTGGACGCGAACTCGGGGACGCTGGAGTACTCACCTCGCCAGAAGTCGCGCACGGTGTCGCGGTACTTGCCGTTCCACTCCGTCCACAGCGGGGGGAACCCGCCGACCTGGTAGCCGCCGTCGCCGATGTCCCATGGCTCGGCGATGAGCTTCGCCTGTGACACCACCGGGTCTTGGTGCACGAGGTCGAAGAATGCGGAGAGCCGGTCCACCTCGTGGAACTGCCGGGCCAGCGTCGCCGCGAGGTCGAAGCGGAAGCCGTCGACGTGCATCTCGGTGACCCAGTAGCGCAGCGAGTCCATGATGAGCTGCAGGACGTGCGGGCTGCGCATGAGCAGGCTGTTCCCCGTGCCCGTCGTGTCGTAGTAGTGGGCCTTCGCGGAGTCGACCAGACGGTAGTAGTTCGCGTTGTCGAGGCCGCGGAACGACAGCGTCGGCCCGAGCTCGTTGCCCTCGGCGGTGTGGTTGTAGACGACGTCGAGGATGACCTCGATGCCCTCCGCGTGCAGGGTCCTCACCATCGCCTTGAACTCCGAGACCTGCTCGCCGCGCGTCCCGCTCGAGGCGTACTCGTTGTGCGGGGCGAGGAAGCCGATGGTGTTGTAGCCCCAGTAGTTGGACAGGCCTCGCTCCTGCAGGTGGTGGTCCTGCACGAACTGGTGGACCGGCATGAGCTCGACGGTCGTGACCCCGATGCGCTTGAGGTGGCTCACCGTCGCGGGGTGGGCCATGCCCGCGTACGTGCCGCGCAGCGGTTCGGGGATCTCGGGATGCAGCTTCGTCATCCCTTTGACGTGCGCCTCGTAGATCACCGTCTCGTGGTAGGGCGTGCGCGGACGCCGGTCGTCACCCCAGTCGAAGAACGGGTTGACCACGACGGACTTCATCATGTGCGGGGCGCTGTCGGAGTCGTTGATCGCGTCGGGGTCGTCGAAGCGGTAGCCGAAGCAGGCCTCGTCCCAGTCGATGCGCCCGTCGATCGCCTTGGCGTACGGGTCCAGCAGCAGCTTGGCCGCGTTGCAGCGGTGCCCCTCCTCCGGGGAGTAGGGGCCGAACACCCGGTAGCCGTACCGCTGGCCCGGTCCGACGCCGTTGAGGTAGCCGTGCCACACGAACGCGTCGACCTCGGCCAGCTCGACCCGGGTCTCGCGCCCGGCGTCGTCGAACAGGCACAGGTCCACACGCTCGGCGACCTCGCTGAAGAGGGCGAAGTTCGTCCCGGCACCGTCGAAGGTGGCGCCGAGCGGATAAGGCTGGCCGGGCCAGACGAGCACGGTCCACCTCAGGGTTCGTAGGGCGTCGTGGTCGCGGCGTCGTCGCTCGACGCGGGGGCGCGACGCCCCTACCCTGCCCTACCGCGCTGCCCGAGCGCGCGCGAGGAGCAGATCCCGGAGGGCGGGATGCCTCCCCAGCGGTTCAGCCAGGAAGCTGACGCCCGCCGCTTCCGCCTGCGACCGAACCTGGTCGCTCAGGCGGCCCGGGGCCAGGATCAGCGGGGCGAGCGCCAGGGGGCCGACCACGCCGGCGGCGCGCAGGCCGTGTACCGCGTCCGCCACTGAGGGCGACACGGACGCGTACGCCGTGCGCACGGGGACGCCGAGCCGCGCCGCCAGCGCCGCCGCGACCCCGTCGCACGTGGCCGCGTGCGCCACGCCGCGTGACCCGGCAGCGGCGAGGACGACTCCGCGGGCGGCGTCCGCCCCGCTCTCGCGCAGCCGGTCGTGCAACACGCGCAGCACCCGCTCGTCCGGGGTGCCCGGGTCGGGTACGAGCACCTCCGCGACCCGCGCCGTCCCGGCGGCGCCCGCTACGTCGACCCGCGCGTGGTGCCCGTCCGCGAGCAGGAGGGGCACCACGACTGCCCGGGGGCCGGCGGCGGACACCGCGAGGCACAGGGCCGGCTGCTCGTGGTCCAGCCAGCCGACGGACGCGTCGTGCCCGTCGGCCCGCAGGTCCTCGACCAGGGCGCGCACGACGGCGGCGTGCCGCGGGTCCGGGCTGCCGTGCGCGGCGAGCACGATCGGGGTCGCGGCCGCCGACGGGCCGAGCGCCTCGGCGAGCGGGACGACGTCTCCGACGACCACGACGGCCGGGGAGCGCACACCTCGTGCCGCCGCGACCGCGGCGACGTCGGCCAGCGTGGCGAGGGTGGTGCGCTGGCGTGCGGTCGTGCCCTCCTCGACGACGGCGACCGGGGTGCTCGACCGGCGACCGGCTCGGATGAGGCAGGTGGCGGCCTCGGCGAGGCGGCCGACGCCCATGAGGAGCACCAGGGTCGCGTCGAGCGCCGCGAGCGAGGTCCAGTCGACCTCGGCGTCGTGCAGCGAGACGACCGTGAAGGCGCGGGCGATCCCGCGGTGGGTGATCGGGATCCCCGCGGCTGCCGGGACCGCGACGGCGGAGGTGACGCCCGGCACGACCTCCACGGTGACGCCGGCCGCCACGCAGGCGAGGGCCTCCTCACCGCCTCGGCCCAGCACATACGGGTCGCCGCCCTTGAGACGGACGACGCGCAGTCCGGCCCGGGCGCGCTCGACGAGCAGGGCGTCGATATCGGCCTGGCTGAGCGTGTGGGCGTGGGGCGCCTTCCCCGCCTCGACCACCTCCACGTCGGGGTCGAGCTCCGCCAGCAGCGCGCGGGGGGCGAGGCGGTCCACCACGACGACGTCGGCCTGGGCCAGGAGCGCGCGTCCCCTGGTGGTGATCAGGCCCGGGTCGCCGGGGCCACCTCCGACGAGCGCCACATGACCCGCGCCCGGGCGGGTCCGGCGCAGCGGCAGGCTCCCGCTGTCGAGCGCCGCGGCCAGGGCGCCGCGCAGGCGCAGCGCCCGGCGCGGGTCGCCGCCGGCGGTCACCGAGACGGTGACGTCCCCGCGCCGTACCACGCCCGGGGTCCAGGCGGCCGAGGCTTCCGCCGCATCGGCGCGGACGCACCACAGCCGGCGCGCCTCGGCGGCGGCCGCCACCGCGGCGTCGGTGCCGGGGTCGCCGGTCGCGGTGTGCACCAGCCAGACGTCGTCGAGGTCCGCCTCGGTCCAGGCGCGACGGAGCAGCGCCAGCCGCGGGTCGTCGGTGATCTCCTCGCAGGCCCAGGGGGCGACGACGCGGACGGCGGCGCCGGCGTCGGCGAGCCCGTGGGCCCGGCGGGCGGCCACCGGGCCGCCCCCGACCACGAGGACGGCACGCCCGCGGACGTCCAGGTGCAGCGGATAGGACGCTGGCATCACCGCACCGCCAGACCGACCAGCCGGACCGTGAACACGCGCGTGCAGGCCCGACACTCCCAGGCCCCGACGGCGTAGTCCGAGGGCCGCAGGTCCTCGTCGGCGCAGAACGGGCAGTGGTAGGGCACCACCCGGGTGGCCTCCTCGCTCACCGCAGCACCTCCTCGTCGGCTCGTGCGGCCCACTGCGCGAAGGACTCCCCGGCCCGGCGTCCCCGGTCGAAGGCCAGCGTGACGCGCTCGACGTAGTCGGGCAGGTCCTCGGCGCTGACCTTGTGGCCGCGCAGCTTGCGGCCGAACCCGGCGTCGGTGCCGTAGCCCCCGCCGAGGTGCACCTGGAAGCCCTCCACCTGGCGGCCGTCGTCGGTCGTGACGATCTGGCCCTTGAAGCCGAGGTCGGCGGTCTGGATGCGCGCGCAGGAGTTCGGGCATCCGTTGACGTGGATCGACAGCGGTACGTCGAAGGCGGGCAGGCGCCGCTCCAGCTCCAGGACCGTCGCCGCGGCCCGGGTCTTGGTCTCGACGATGGCCAGCTTGCAGAACTCGATGCCGGTGCACGCCATCGCCCCGCGCCGGAAGGTGGACGGAGCCGCCTCGAGGCCGATCTCGCGCAGCCCGGCCACCAGGGCACCCACGCGATCGCCGGCCACGTCGAGGACGAGCAGCTTCTGCTGGGGGGTGAGCCGCACTCGGTCGCTCCCGGCGGCCTCGACCACGTCGGCGAGACGGGTCAGGGCCGCCCCGGAGACGCGCCCCACGAGCGGCGTCGCCCCCACGTAGAAGCGCCCGTCCCGCTGCTCGTGGACGCCCATGTGGTCGCGCCTGCCGCCCGGCGGCGGGGGCGGGGGCGGGCCGTCGAGCAGCGCGCGACCCAGGTAGTCCTTCTCGAGCACCTCGCGGAAGCGCTGCGCGCCCCAGTCGGCCACAAGGAACTTCAGGCGCGCCCGTGACCGGAGGCGGCGGTAGCCCCAGTCCCGGAAGACCCCGACGACGCCGGCCCACACCTCGGCCACCTCGTGCTCGGGGACCCAGGCGCCCAGGCGTCGCGCGAGGTGGGGGTTGGTCGAGAGGCCGCCGCCCACCCACACGTCGAAACCCGGTCCGCGCTCGGGGTGCACGACGCCGACGAACGCGACGTCGTGGATCTCGTGCGCGACGTCTTGGTGTGGGGAGCCGCTCACCGCGGTCTTGAACTTGCGAGGCAGGTTCGAGAACGACGGGTCGCCGACCCACGTGTCGACGATGCGACGGATCGCCGAGGATCCATCGACGATCTCGTCGGCCGCCACACCCGCGACTGGCGAGCCGAGCACGACGCGAGGGGTGTCGCCGCACGCCTCGGTCGTGAGCAGCCCGACCGCCTCGAGGCGCTGCCAGATCGCCGGGACGTCCTCGACGCGCACCCAGTGAACCTGGATGTTCTGCCGGTCGGTGATGTCGGCGGTGTCGCGTGCGTAGGTCGTGGAGACCTCCGCGATGGCGCGCAGCTGCGCCAGGTCGAGCTGGCCGCCGTCGATGCGTACCCGCAGCATGAAGAACTCGTCGTCGAGCTCGTGCGGTTCGAGGACGGCGGTACGTCCTCCGTCGATGCCCGGCCGGCGCTGGGTGTACAGCCCCCACCAGCGGAACCGGCCGCGCAGGTCGGCGGGATCGATCGAGGAGAACCCGCGCTTGCTGTAGATCGTCTCGATCCGCTGGCGCACGTTCAGGCCGTCGTCGTCCTTCTTGACCCGTTCGTTGGGGTTGAGCGGCTCGAGGTGCCCGAAGGCCCACTGCCCCTCGCCGCGGCGGCGAGGGGAAGCGTCGGGGTCGCCCTCGCCGCGGCGGCGAGGGGCAGCGTCGGGGTCGCCCTCGCCGCGGCGGCGAGGGGTCGGGGTGGGGACGGCGTCGGGGGAGCTGGCCGTGGGCATGCGTGAGGTCCTTGCGGCTGGCCGGACGTGGGGGCGAGGGCTCCTCAGCGGGTCAGACAGCGCATGCCACAAGTGCGCATGAGGTCGACGTGCAGCCGCACGACGAGACGCTGACCCGGGTCGATCACGCGTACACGGTCCCATCCCCGTGGCGACCGGTCACGTGAGCGTCCAGCATCCGGACGCGTCACGGCCGGGTCGTGCCGACCTAGGCTGGGAGGATGGCGGACGTGACCGCGCAGGGCTGGAGCGTGCTCGCGCGGGCCTGGGGGCTCGTCCGCGGGACGGTGGCCATCGGCTTCCGCTACCGGGTGACCGGGCTGGCCGCCGAGGCCGCGTTCTTCGCCCTTGTGTCGCTGCCACCGCTCGCGCTGGGCGTGCTGGGCGCCATGGGCCTGATCGCCAGCCACTTGCCGCCGGACACCCTGCAGCAGGTCGAGCAGTCGATCGTCGACGCCGCCGGCACCGTCCTCAACACGACGACGATCAACAACGTCGTCCGCCCTCTGCTGAACGACGTCGTCAAGGGAGGCGGCCTGGAGGTCACCGCCCTGGGCCTGGTCATCATGCTGTGGTCCGGGTCGCGCTGGCTCAACGTCTACGTCGACACGATCACGATCATGTACGGCCTCGACGGGCGGCGGCACTTCCTCAAGACCCGTGCGCTGTCCTTCCTGCTCTACCTGGTGATGCTCGTCTGCTCGGTCCTCCTGCTGCCGCTGCTGGTCGTGGGGCCGGACCTGCTCGGGCGGCTCTTCCCGGAGGCCGCCGGTGTCATCCGGGTGGCGTACTGGCCGGTGGTGGTGGCGGTCTCGATCGTGTTCCTGACCTCGCTGTACCACGTGTCGGTGCCTGTTCGGACCCCCTGGCGACGCGACCTCCCCGGTGCCCTGCTCGCCCTGGTCATCTGGGTCGTGGGCAGCGAGCTGCTGCGGATCTATCTCGACACCTCGGTCGACAGCAACTCCGCCTACGGGTCGCTGGCGGCGCCGATCGCGGTGCTCTTCTGGCTCTATGTCACCGCCCTCGCCGTCCTCATCGGAGCCGCGCTGAACGCGGTCGTTGACCAGACCTGGCCTCTGGTGCCGACGGTCAAGGCCCGGCTCGAGGCGGAGGCGCGTACGCCGGTACGTCGGCGCGTCCCCGCCCGCCCCGAGCCGGCTCGGCCGATCGTGACGCCCGAGCGGGCTGCGCCGGGCGCGGAAAACCCCGTGACGACGGCGGCCGAGCGCGCCTAGCGTCGCCGGCCGTGAGCGGTTTGGAGCGCTACGGCTGGGACCGGGGCTGGGCCGACACCCTCCCCGAGGGCACCCGTCCGGCGCGCGTCGTGCGGGCGGACCGGGGGCGGCTGCTCCTGGTGTCTGACGCCGGGGAGGAGGTCGTCGACGCGGTGGCCGACGCGACGGCCGGTGACTGGGTCGCCCTCGGGCCACCCGCCACCCGGGTGCTCCCGCGCCGCAGCGCCTTGCGACGGGCGTCGGCGTCCGGGCGCTCGACCGAGCAGGTCCTGGCCGCCAACGTCGACGTCGTCGCCGTCACCGTCTCGCTTGCGCTCGACCCGAACCTGGCCCGGGTCGAACGCCTGCTCACCCTGGCCTGGGACAGCGGGGCGGTGCCGGCCGTCGTCCTCACCAAGGCCGACCTGGCTCCCGACGCCGAGGATGTCGCCTCCGACGTGGCCGCCGCCGCCCCGGGGGTCGCGGTCCTGATCGTCTCCGCCCTCACGGGGCGGGGCCTCGACGAGGTGCGTGCGCTCCTGCCGGCCGGGCGCACCGCTGTCCTCGTCGGGCAGTCGGGGGTCGGGAAGTCGACGCTGGTCAACGCGCTCGCCGGTGACCAGCTCGTCGCCGTGGCCGGCATCGGCTCCGGCGGCAAGGGCCGGCACACGACCACGTCGCGCGAGCTGCTCCCGCTGCCCTGGGGGGCCGTGCTCCTCGACACCCCGGGGCTGCGGGGGGTGGGCCTCATCGACGCGGACGAGGGCTTCGCCCGGGCCTTCCCCGAGATCGAGGAGCTGGCCGAGCAGTGCCGGTTCAACGACTGCGCCCACGCCACCGAGCCCGGCTGCGCGGTCCTGGCCGCGGTCGAGGGCGGCACGCTCGCCTGGCGCCGGCTCGAGTCCTGGCGCAAGCTCGAGCGCGAGCTCGCCTACGCCGCGCGCCGGGTGGACGCCCGCCTGGCGGCCGAGGAGCGGGCGCGCTGGAAGGCGCTCGGCCTCGAGGTACGTCGCTCGGGACGCATCCGCCCCTGACCGGGCGAGCCTGCCGTCGTCGTCAGCGCGGAGCGGGTGTGCGGAGGACGAACGCACGGACGGCGGCAGGGGCAACGGGTCCGAACGGGACCTTGGTACCTGGCCGTCGGCCGCGGAAAGCGCTGAGATCGGTCCGGGAGCAACCATGAGGAGGGATCCAGCGATGAAGGCCTCAGTAGGAGACAGGATCGTCATCGCCTCGGCTCGTCTCGACAGCCCCGTCCGTGACGGCCGGGTCGTCGAGGTGCGGCACGAGGACGGCTCTCCGCCGTACGTCGTCGAGTGGTCGGACACCGGCCAGACCGGGCTGTTCTTCCCCGGCCCCGACGCCTACGTGGTGAGCGAGAACGAGGGCGCGTCGCCCCCCGAGCCGAGACCGGCACGGCGGGTGCGTTCCTGGAGCGTCCGGATCGACCTCGTGGAGGAGGAGGCGGAGACCACCGCTCACGCGATCCTGCTCAGCGGGGCGCCGATGAGCCTCGACGCCCAGGGCGCCGCCCATCGTCGGCCTGGCGAGTCCGACGTACCGGAGATCGGTGACGAGCTCGCGGTCGCGCGTGCGCTTCGGCGTCTCAGCGACCTGCTGCTCGGTGCCGCCGAGACCGACCTGACGGCCGCCGAGGGGCGCGCGGTCAACCTGCCCGGTTGACCTCCGGCTCCACGTGGTCAGCGGGGGGGGCGGGGTCGGGGAGGACCCGGGACCGCCGGTCCTCGCTCACGCGGTGGTACAGCGCCTCGTAGTCGGCGGCCATCCTGCCCATCGAGAAGCGTCGCTCCGCCGTGGCCCGACACGTCGCACGATCGATGTCCGTCAGGTGGTGCAGCGCTTCGAGCATGCCTTGCTCGTCGTCGACCAGGAACCCGGTTCGGCCGTGGTCCACGATCTCGGGAGCCGCACCGTACGGCGTGGCCAGCACGGGCGTTCCGCAGGCCATGGCCTCGGCCATGACCAGGCCGAACGGCTCCGGCCAGCTGATCGGGTTGATCAGCGCATCAGCACCTTGCAGCAGCGCGATCCGCTCGTGGGCCGAGGGCTCCACGAGCAGGTCGACGTCCGGGCCGAGCACCGGACGCACCGTCTCCTCGTAGTAAGCGTGCTCATCGGGGTCACGCATCTTCGTCACCACCACGAGCCGTCGCCCGGCCAGGCGGGCGACCTGGATCGCGCGGTGCACGCCCTTGTCGGGGGACATCCGGCCGAGGAAGAGCAGGTAGCCGCCACCACCGGTGCCGAAGCCATACATGTCCAGGTCTATCCCGTGGTGGATCACGGCGGCGACGGGCAGTTCCGGCGCGCTCGCGCGCTGGGCGTGCGAGATCGCGACGATCGCCGCTCGCCGGGCGACCACCTCGAGCACCACCCGGGCGTTCGCGTCGAAGGTTGCGTGCTGGGTGAGCACGATCGGGCCGTGATGAGGCAAGGCGGACGCCACGAGGGGGCCGATCGTGGTGTGGTCGTGCACGACGTCGACGTCGGCGAGGGCCTGGTAGGCCGCCACGGTGTGTACCGCCTCGGCGAGGGTGCCGCCCATCGGCACCACCCCGGTGGGGTAGTGCCAGGCGCGAGGCACCGGGCAGGTCGACTCCTCGACCGTGAACAGGGTCACCTCGTGCCCGCGTGCGGCGAGCGCCCGCGCCAGGCAGTCGACGACCTCCTCGGTGCCCCCGTAGCGCCCGGGCGGAACGGGGACCCAGGGCGGTGCGATCAAGCCGATCCGCATGGCCCACCTCCCCGATCCTGACGCCGGCGCCCTGAGTGGCCGCCTGCCGCAGCACCACGATGCACCCCGTCCTCCCATGCAAGCCGACCCCCGCGGTCGCGGCGAGGGGCAAAGGTCCCCTCACCGATCCGGGGACCATGGGCTCTGGACGTACTCGCCGGTCCGCGTCCAGCGTGGGGGAGTGCTCGAGCGCACCTTCGAGGCGGTCGTCTTCGACTGGGACGGCACCGCCGTCCCGGACCGGCGCGCCTCGGCACGAGCCGTGCGCCGGCGCGTCGAGGCGCTGTGCGCGCGGGGCGTCGACGTCGCGGTGGTGAGCGGCACCCATGTCGGCACCGTCGACGGCCAGCTCGGCGCGCGACCGCCCGGGCCGGGCCGGTTGTTCCTGGCCCTCAACCGCGGGTCCGAGCTGTACGTCGTCGACCGCGACCGTCCGCGGCTGCTCGCGCGCCGCCGCGCCGGCCGGGAGGAGAACGCCGCGCTCGACCTCGCGGCCGCGGCGACCATCCGTCGGCTGACCGAGCGGGGCCTGGCGGCCGACCTGGTCGCCTCGCGCCTCAACCGGCGCAAGATCGACCTCATCCCGGTCCCCGCCTGGGCCGACCCGCCCAAGGCGCGCATCCACGACCTGCTGGCGGCCGTGACGGGGCGGCTCGAACCGGCGGGGTTCGCCGGCCTGGCCGACGTCGTCGCCGTCGCGAGGAGGGCGAGCGAGGAAGCGGGTCTCACGGACCCTCGCATCACGAGCGACGCCAAGCACGTGGAGATCGGGCTGACCGACAAGTCCGACTCGATGCGGGCGTTGCTCGACGCCTTCGCGGAGCGCGGGGTCGGGCCCGGGATCACGCTGGTGCTCGGAGACGAGTTCGGCCGACTCGGCGGCGTACCCGGCAGCGACTCCCTCCTCCTGGTGCCGCAGGCGGCGCGCGCGACGGTGGTCTCGGTCGGCGTGGAGCCCACGGGTGTCCCGGCTGGGGTCCGCTACGTCGGCGGCGGCCCGCCAGCCTTCCTCGCCCTGCTCGACGAGCAGCTGGCCCGACGGCGGCACCGACGGGTGCCCGCCGTCGACGAGGACCCGGCGTGGGTGCTGGTCTTCGACGGGGACCCGCTGCGCGCCCGCGTGGACGAGAGCCTGCTCAGCCTCGGCGACGGTTTCGTCGGCGTGCGGGGCAGCCACGACCACCCGGACCGTCGGGAGTCACCGATGGTGCTGGTGTCCGGCGCCTACACCGGCAGTGGCGCCGAGCAGCGGCTGCTCCACGGGCCGTGGCCGCTCGCCCTGGCGAGCGAGGCGCCACCGACTCGGCCACGCCGCGTGCTCGATCTGCGGACCGGTGTGCTCGTCCAGGACGCCCCAGGGACGCGAAGCATCCGCTTCGTCGCGCTCCCCGGGGACGGCGTCGTGGCCGCGCGCACGGAGACGGCCGGTACAGGCGCTTCCGGCCCTCTGCTGCTCGCCGCCGGCGACCCGGTGACGGTGACCCGGATCGGACCCGGGGAGGCGCACGCGCGTGCCTCCCGCCCCGCACTGTCCGCAGCGGTGCGGCAGGTGCGGGGGCGCGACGCCTCGGTGAGGACCCACGAGCGGTTGGCCGGCTTCGCCCGCTCCGCAGGGCGTGCCGCGTCGAGGGCCGCCCGGGCGTCGGAAGCCGGGTTCGAACGGCTCCTGCACGACCACCGTCGAGCGTGGGCGGGCCGATGGGCCGACGTCGACGTCAGCGTGCCCGACGAGCCAGGCACCCAGCTCGCGGTCCGGTTCGCCCTCTTCCACCTGTGGAACGTCGCCTCGCACCGGGCGGAGGCCGGCGTGGGGGCGAGGGGGCTGAGCGGGACCGGCTACTCCGGTCACGTGTTCTGGGACGCCGACGTCTTCGTGCTGCCCGCCCTCGCGACGATGGACGCCAGGGCGGCCCGCGCGATGCTCGGCTACCGGCTGGCCCGCCTGCCGCAGGCGCGCGAGAACGCCCGGCGCCGCGGCCTCGAGGGCGCTCGCTTCCCGTGGGAGTCCGCGGCCACCGGGGAGGACGTCACCCCCACCTCGGGCCGGCTGGGGGAGGAGTGGGTGCCGATCCTGACCGGCGAGCTGGAGGAGCACGTCGTCTCCGACGTGGCGTGGGCGGCGTGCTTCTACGCGGACTGGACGGGGGACGCCGCCTTCCTCGACGGCCCGGGCCGCGACCTGGTCGTCGACGGGGCCCGCTACCTGGCCTCGAGAGCGGTCGAGGGCCCGGACGGGAGAGCCCACATCCGCCACGTCATCGGGCCGGACGAGTACCACGAGGACGTCGACGACAACGCCTACACCAACCTGATGGCCCGCTGGCACCTGCGGGCCGCGGCCGATCTCGTGCCGGCGTCGACCCAGACCAGGCGATGGCGACGCCTCGCGGCCGCGCTCGTCGACGGCTACGACCCGACGAGCGGCCGGCACGAGCAGTTCACCGGCTACGACCGCCTGCGCCCGCTGCTCGTGGCCCAGATCGGGGAGCCGCCGATCGCGGCCGACGTCGTCCTGGGCCCCTCGGGAGTCGCTGCGACGCAGGTCGTCAAGCAGCCCGACGTCCTCATGGCCCACCACCTGCTCGGCCCGGCCCTGCCGGCGGGTTCGCTGCGAGCCGACCTCGACCACTACCTGCCCAGGACCGCCCACGGGTCCTCGCTCTCCCCTCCCGTGGTCGCCGCACTGCTGGCCCGGGCGGGACGCCCCGACGAGGCGATGCAGTGGCTGGACCTGGCCCTGCGCATGGACCTCGACGACCTGACCCGGATGACGGCGTCGGGTGTGCACCTCGCCACGGTGGCCGGCGTCTGGCAGGCGCTCGTGTTCGGGTTCGCCGGCGCGCGCGTCGAGGGCGACGCGCTTCGCCTCGACCCGGTCCTGCCCTCCCGGTGGGGCGGCCTCGGTCTGCGCTTTCGCTGCCGGGGACGGCGGGTCGGGCTCGAGATCGGACCGGGCACGCTGGTCGCGCGCGCCGACGGTCCGCTGCGGCTACGCGTGGGCGGCTACACAGGGGTGCTCGGCCGGGAGCCGCTCGTCGCGGCTCGAGATGACGACGGATGGAGGGTGCGGCGATGACACCTTCGGTGGTCTCCCTCGAGCCCTCCGGGCGCTCGCGCCAGGTCGGTCGTGCTGCGGACGCGCTCGCAGCCGCGCTGGGCATGGCCGTCGAGCACCGTGGGGTGCCGGCCGGCTCGTCCCTGCCCGACCTGCTGGCGGACTGCGTCGACCGCATCGTGGTCCTGCCGCACTCCCCGTCGCGTCCCGACCCGGTCCTCATGGACCGGGTGGGCCGGGTGAGCGCACCCGTGCTGCTCGTGCCGACCGGCCCTCGTTACGTCGCGCCTGAGCGCGTCAGCTGCGTGCTGGTCCCACTCGACGCGAGCCTGCGCTCGGCGCGCACGGTGGCCGAGACCGTCGAGCTCTTCGCCGCATCCGGGGCCGAGATCGTCGTCCTGCACGTCTTCGAGGCCGAGACGGTCCCGCGCTTCTGGGACCAGCCGGTGCACGCCAGGCGAAGCTGGGGCGAGGAGTTCCTCGCTCGCTACTGCGACCAGCCCGGGGCGCGCGTGGAGCTGCGGGCCGGTGTCACCGGTGAGCACATCCGCGACGTCGCCGATCGGGAGCGGGCCGACGTGATCACGCTGGGCTGGGCGCAGGACACTTCGCCAGGTCGAGCACGTACCGTGCGTTCCACCCTGCGCGGAGCGCACGTCCCCGTGCTGCTGCTGCCCGTGCTGGGGGAAGCGGGCGAAGGGGAGTGGCCATGACCCAGAACTGGGCCTTCGCGGGGGAGCCGCCCGTCGTGGGTGGCCCGGAAGGGGTGTCCACGCTGGTTCGCGGCTCCACGTTCTGCATCGGCGAGCGAAGCGGCGACATCCGCCCCGACGGGGCGCAGGGGTTGTTCTTCCGGGACCTCCGGTCGATCTCCCGGTGGGAGCTGCGCGTCGACGGCTACTCCACGCAGGCCCTCGCCTGCTATCACCCGGAGCCGAGCGAGGCCACCTACGTCGCCCGGGTGCCCCCCACCGCCGGCCGGGCCGACAGCCACCTGCTGGTGACCCGGCACCGCGTGATCGCAGACGGGATGCGCGAGGAGGTCACGGTCCGCAACCTCGGCCAGGAGGCCGCCGGCTGCACGCTCACGCTGCTCGTCGACGCCGACTTCGCTGACCTCTTCGAGGTCAAGGAGAACCGGGTCGTCGCCCACCCGGACCGGGTCGCCCGCCTGGCCGGGGAGGCTGGGGAGGTGCTCTTCACCCACCGGTGGCTGGGCCGGGGCCGTGACGTGCGAGTGCGATCGTCGCCGGTCGGCCGTACCAGCCCGGGACTGCTCACCGTCGCCGCGGCGATCGAGCCGCGGTCCAGCTGGACCCTGCGGCTCGAGGTCGACTTCGCCGTGGACGGGCTGCCGGTCGAGCCGGGGACATCGGGCGAGGAGGCGCCGAAGCGCTGGGGCCGCCGCCTGCGTGAGGACACTCGGATCAGTACGCCGTACCCGGCGCTCGAAACCACGCTGCGCACGGCCCGGGCCGACCTGGCGGCGCTGCTCATCAAGGACCCCGACCATCCGGACCGGGAGGTCGTCGCGGCCGGGGCGCCGTGGTTCATGACCGTGTTCGGGCGGGACTCGCTGCTGACCGCGTGGATGGCCCTGCCGCTCGACCCCGGGCTGGCGGTGGGCACGCTGCACACCCTCGCCGCGCGCCAGGGGAGCCGGGTGGACCCGCTCACCGAGGAGCAGCCGGGACGGATCCTGCACGAGATGCGCTTCGGGTCCGAGACCGGCCTCGCGCTCGGTGGCGGGACCGCCTACTACGGCACGGTCGACGCCACGGCGCTGTTCGTCATGCTCGTCGGCGAGGCGGCGGCCTGGGGGGTCGACGGCGCGGAGATCTCGGCCCTGCTGCCGCACGTGGACCGCGCACTGGACTGGATCCGCGAGCACGGCGACCGCGATGGCGACGGGTTCGTCGAGTACCAGCGGGCGACCGACCGGGGCCTGCTCAACCAGGGGTGGAAGGACTCCGGCGACGGGGTGACCGGCTCCTCGGGGGTCCAGGCGGTGCCGCCGATCGCCCTGTGCGAGGTGCAGGGCTACGTCTACGGGGCCTATCGCGCTCGTGCCCGCCTCGCCCGGCTGCTCGGGGACGAGGACGGGGCGCGCTCGTGGGACCAGCGGGCCGGTGACCTGAAGGCCGTGTTCAACGAGCGGTTCTGGCTGCCCGACCGCGGGTACTTCGCCCTCGCGCTCGACCGGGACAAGCGTCCGGTCGACGCGCTGACCTCCAACGTGGGCCACTGTCTGTGGACCGGTGTCGTCGAGGCGGACAAGGCGGCCGCGCTCGCCGGACACCTCGGGTCCGAGGCCCTGTTCAGCGGGTGGGGTGTGCGGACGCTGGCCGACACGATGGCGGCGTACAACCCGCTGAGCTACCACAACGGGTCCGTCTGGCCGCACGACACGGCGATCGTGGTCGCGGGGCTGGCGCGCTACGGCTTCGACGAGCTCGCCCGGCGGATCGCCACGGCCGTCGTCGACGCCGCGGTGGCCTTCGGGTCGCGCCTCCCGGAGCTGTGGTGCGGCTTCGCGCGGGCGGAGTACGAGCCGCCGCTGCCGTACCCCACCTCGTGCTCGCCCCAGGCTTGGGCGGCGGGGGCGCCGCTGCTCCTCCTGCGCTCCCTGCTCGGCCTGCACCCTGACCTGCCGGCCGGGCGCCTCTATGTCGCGCCCTCGCTCCCCGCGTCGTGGCTGCCGCTGACTCTGGAGGGTGTGCGGATGGGGGACGCCCGGGTGCGCGTGCACGTCGACGCCGACGGGGTGAGCGTCGACGGGCTGGGCGAGGGCGTGGAGCTCGTGCTCGGCCGCCCCGACTGAGCCTGGGGCACCACCGGGGGTGGCACCGCGCCGGTGACCGGCGAGACGGTGCCACCCCCGGCCCCCCTGGCGGCTCCCCCGAGCCTGGCCTCAGACCTTCGGAGCGCGGTTGACGACGAGGAAGGTGGTGGACCCGAAGCAGCGGTGGTGGTGGCCCGGTCGGTGCACCGCGCCGCGCACCGTGGCACTGCTCGGGTCGACGGCGATCTTGGTGACGCCGTACCAGGCCCGCGAGCCCTCGGCGACCGCGCCCTGCTGCACGTCCACGGTGGCGGTCCACGTCGTGACGACGAAGCCGGGGAAGGTGTGGCTCTTGCCGTGGACGGTGACCGTCTTCGGGTCGACCGTCTTGCTGGCGGTCTCCGTCGCGGTCACGTCGAAGGTCGTCGCCGCCTGGCCCTTCACCTTCTCCCGCAGGGTGAGGGTGACGCCGGCCGGGTCGAGGGTCGTGGAGAAGTCACGGATCTTGACCTGCAGCTGGACGCTCGCCGGTGCCGAGTTCACGTTGAAGACGCGGTGGTGGCCGACGACGTGGACGCCGCTGACGACGAAGTCGGGCTTGGTGGTCGGCTTCGTGTGGGCCGAGGCCGCTGCCAGCGGGGCGATGGCGACGGCGGTCGCGGCGGCCAGCATGACGGCGGTACGTCGTGCGTGCATGGGCGTTGCCTCTCTTTGTGGGCGTGATCAGTGGCCGGTCTGGTCATGGGTCCGCGAGCCCGACGGGTGAGCGGTACTGGTGCCGCTCGACCCACGGTGGTGGCGGTGCCCGTTGCGGGCGGTCTTGGCATCGTGGTGGCCCTTGCGCCGGGCGTGGTCGGACCGGCCGGTGCGGTGGGCCTCACCGGTTGCCCGGGTGTCGCCAGTGGCCCCGGATGCCCCAGCGGTGCCTGGCAGACCGTGCCAGCCCGCGGGATGGTGCGCACGCGGGTGGTGGCGGTCGGTCGCCCACGGCGACGGGGTCGGCGAGGCGGTGGGGACGGCGCTCGCCGGCCGGACGCCGGACCGGGCCGGGGTCCTCGGGTCGGAGGTGGCGGCTGGAGCCGAGTGCCGGCTAGCGGTCACCTCCGCGGTGAGACCCGGGATCCGGTGGTGGTGCGGGTGGTGGGGCGGGGCGCCGAGCGTCACGTGCGCGAACTGCTGCAGGGGCGCGGGCAGCGCCCCCGATGTGGCCGCGGTCGCGGTGCCGGCGCCCACGACGACGAACAGGGCGGCTGCGGCCCCGACCCGCAGGGGCGGGCGTACCCGGCTGAACGCCCGTCGGCTCCATGCGGCCCCCGCCGCAGACGTCTCCTGGTGCTCCCGGAAGTGCGCGAGAGCCTCGGCCATGCCGGCCAGCTCGTCCGGGGTGGCCGGCGCGCGCAGCGCGGCACCGAGGGCGCCCAGGCGCCGCTCCGGGACCGTGAGCTCGCTCGCGCGGCCCTCGAGCACGGCCTCGAGCCGTACCCCGTCGGACGGGAACTCGATCCCGTGCTCACGGTCCATGCCCAGGAAGCGTCGCGCGCTGGCCGGTCGTTACACCCGGCTCGGCGCGGGCGCCGAGTCACGCCCGGTTGGCGCGGTTGCGGACGTCACACCTGGCTGGGAGCCGGGGCGTCCAGTCGTGCCTGCAGGGTCCGCAGCCCGCGGTGGGTCAGGACGCGCACCGCGCCCGAGGTGCGGCCCATGACCTCGGCGACCTCCGCGGTGTCCAGACCGACGACCACCCGCAGGAGGACGGCCTCCGCCTGGTCGGGGGGCAGCGTCGCGACCAGCGCCAGGGCCCAACGGGTGCCCTCGCGCGAGACGACGTCCTCGGCGGCGTCGGTCTCACCGGGCGGGCCGTCCGGCAGGTCCGCGACCGGCACCACGGGTCGGCGCGCCTGCGCACGGCGCAGGTCCACCAGGCGGTTGCGCGCGACGGTGACCAGCCAGGCCCGGAACTCCCGCTCCTCGCCGTCGAAGTCGCCGAGGCCGCGCACCACGGCCATCCAGGTCTCCGCCGCCACGTCCTCGGCGACGTCCGCAGCGCCGAGACCGCGCACGTAGCGCAGGAGCAGCGGCTGGTGGGACCGGAACAGGCAGGCGAAGGCGTCCGCGTCGCCGGTGCGCGCGCGGACGAGGACTGCAGCGAACTCCGACGCCGGCATCACGCGGGGTCTCGACCCCCCGGACGCCGGGCTGAAGCATCCCGGACGACGACCACCCTTGGGGGCTACCCGCGTGGCCGGACGGTCAACCGCGCTCCGAGGGACCTTCGGACCTGGCCGGCCCCTCGCGCTCCTGCTGTGGCTCGCCGCAGGGCTCTCGATGGTGCTCGGCACCGTGATCCTCGCGGTCGCGATCTGCCTGGTCATCGTGCTGAAAGGCCGAGCTGGTGCATGTCGGTCGGCCGACGTCGTCGTCGGCGGCGGGGGCC